>NZ_WTKZ01000022.1:0-59097 GCF_011378805.1 Pseudoalteromonas sp. Z9A6 | reverse complement strand
TTGAATTACGAAAAAGAGGCCGCTGGATAAAGTGGGGATCCCTCAGCCCGAGGGTTCTTTCTAGGGACGATTAACTCTTTGTTGCTCAGTTTTTACTTAGCCCACTAGGTTACAAACCTCGCGCCGCGATTTAATCGCCCCTAGATTGAACAAATTTCAATCCACAAAGATCAACACGCCCTGGTTAAAGTAAGTCAAAGTGCTAATTCTTCTGTAACCGTATTAACATGTGGCACTGGGTGGGCAAAATAGTTGCCTTGCATTAGTGTCACATTCGCCTTTTTAAGTGCGGTTACTATGGTTGTATTTTCTACCGATTCTGCCATTAATTGTAAACCAAGTTGATTAGCAAAGCTGGCTATATGCTCAATAAACAAGTAGATATCTTTGTCATTCACTATTTGCTTTATTAGTGCGCCATCTAATTTAATACCATCTACTTCAAGCTTAAGTACGTTTGATATATTTGAATAACCACTACCAAAGTCATCAATAATAACCTTAACGCCTTTCGTTTTAACCATTCCAATAAATGCTTTTACTTCAGAGAAGTTGGCAATAGCTTGGGTTTCTAAAAGCTCTAATGTGATATTACCTGGATGCGGGTAGCGCTTAAGTTCGTCCGCAATAAACTCACTTAAATTAGGGTCGAGCATATCTTGTGCTGTTATATTTAAACTCCAGCAAATATCGGTTTTTCTAAAGCGACTAACACATTGTGAAAATATAGTACGGGTAAGTATTCCGTCCATTCTTGAGCGGGTAACAACATTTAAAAATGCATCAGGTTTTAATACTTCCCCTTGCGCTGTTACCATTCGAGCTAAACATTCGTATTGAACGACCTTATTGGTATTTGTGTCAATAATGGGTTGAAAGTAAGGCACTATACGATTGTTATCAAACGCTTCTCGCACTTCTTTAGCCATCTCTACATTGTATTGATATTGCGTTTTTACATCGTGTAGCGCTTTTGAGTAGTTAACTACACTATGCCTGCCTTGTTTAGCTTGCAGCGCTGCTATATGAGCGTTTTCAAGTAATAGCGATTTATTACCACTGGCAATACCTGCGCATAGGGTTATGTAGATAAAAGGGTCAGTTAACACCGGTGTATTAAAGTTATATGTTTTTACGAGATCGGTAAATTCGTCATTACTCATTTCTTTAGGCGCGAGTAATACTATTTTATTTGTTGCTAGTCTGTATATATGGCAATGCGTAGAGCTTCTAAGTTTAAAGTGAATAAGTAAGTTTTTCATTACCTTGTCACCCACTTCCGTGCCGTAAAAACTGTTTATATCTTCTATTTCATTAACCCAAATAACGGCTAACTGCATGTGATGAGCATTACTTTTTTTAATAAAGTACTCAAGAGCAATATGATTTGAAAAACCAGTACTTGAGTCAGTTGCTAAAGAGCGCTTTAGTAAATAAATATATATGGCGGCAACAAGTATCGCGATAAAAAAGAAGAAGCTAGCCATTGCAGCAGCTTTCGATACGCTTTCTTTAAGTTTCTCGTTTAAGTCATAAATAGTTATATCGGCACCCGTTAAATAGGTATTGCCGTTGATTGGGTCAACGTAAGGAATAAAAATTGTTTTAAAGTGGCCCCACTGATCGCTCGATATTTCAAATACTGGCTCTGTTGAATAAAAAGCACTTATATTTGCATCGGTAGCTTCAGGGTAGAGATCTAAAAATTGAGTTACCTTGCCATTATTCTGATCGTCTTGCGTGTAGCTTGATGAGCTAAAAAGCACCTTACCGTCTTTTAAAATCATTGAATAGACATAAGCAATATCAAGTGCTTGAGCAAACTCAGAGAGTTGTTTACTTTTATCTTGATAGTAAGAAAAACTTATATTATCGCCTTGATTAACCGCACTTAAATAATCGTCACCTAAAATATGTTTAACGCTGGTGGCGGCATTAAGTAAGCGATTATCAACCGACTGCATTATTTCAGCACGCGTGGTTTGGTAAGTGTAGTAAACGTAGGTTAGCAAGCTTATTAAAAACAAGCTAAAGCCTGCCACTATCCAACTAACTTTGACTCTTCCTTCTGGCATATGTGTCCCTTTTTTGTTATCAAATTTATTATACCCAAAATAAGTAAATGCCCAATAAATAATTAGGTTTGGTAGAGTTTTAATTAAATTATCATTTTTTTGTCATCGCTTTGATTGCTTTTATAGGTTTAAACGAGACATTTTAGTTATATTGCAGTAAAGTTAGCGCAATTTTTAAAGAAACACGATTGCTCCAAATGTCCTAATAAGTAGGCGTTTTTGATGGGTAAGCGCGTGTTTTAGCTACACACACTAGGTATTAAGATGGATCAAAAGCGTTGTGCCGTCGCCTCTAAAGAAAGCCTTAAGCGTATATTTACTGTACCTGAAGCGCCAGACTCAACTTTAAGCAAAATCGAGCTTGAAATTTCGAGTAATTTAGCAGGTTTTCTAAACGAAAATATAGCGGCAATTGAAAAACCATTACATGAAATAGAAAAAGATTTTCAATCGGCAGTGATCCCAGAAGATCCAACGTTTGTCTCTGCTTATGCCCAAGACATAATGGAGCAGCTTGTTGCACATTCTGTGCATACAGCTGCGCCTAGTTTTATTGGTCACATGACCTCAGCCTTGCCGCACTTTTTATTACCGCTGTCAAAATTGATGGTAGGGCTAAATCAAAATCTAGTAAAAATAGAAACATCTAAAGCGTTTACGCCTCTTGAGCGTCAAGTGCTTGGGATGATGCATCATTTAGCTTATGGGCAAGAAGACTCATTTTATTCTAAATGGATGCACAGTGCTAAAACCTCATTAGGTGCATTTTGCTCTGGTGGTACGGTTGCTAATATTACTGCGCTTTGGATTGCGCGAAACCGCTTATTAAAACCTGATGGCGATTTTAGAGGTATCGGCGCACAAGGCTTAATTGCCGGTATACTGCATTACGGTTATAAAGGTTTAGCGGTATTAATATCAGAACGCGGGCATTACTCGTTAGGTAAATCGGTTGATTTACTCGGCATTGGTCGCGATAACTTAATTGGTATTAAAACCTGTGAAAATAATAAAGTAGATGTAGGAGCTATGCGTGAAAAAGCACGTGAGCTTGAAGCGCAAGGCATTAAAGTAATGGCGATTATTGGGGTCGCGGGAACAACCGAGACCGGTAATATTGACCCACTTGATGAAATGGCCGACTTAGCACAAGACATTAACTGCCATTTTCATGTAGATGCTGCATGGGGGGGAGCGACCCTTTTATCGAGTACGCACCGTCCTTTACTAAAAGGGATTGAGCGAGCAGATTCAATTACCATCGATGCACATAAACAAATGTATGTACCAATGGGAGCGGGTTTGGTTTTATTTAAAGACCCCGCTGCAACTGATGCAATAGAACATCACGCTGAGTATATATTACGTAAAGGTTCAAAAGACTTAGGTAGCCACACGCTTGAAGGCAGCCGACCGGGTATGGCAATGTTAGTACACGCTTGCTTACGTGTTATTGGTCGCAAAGGTTACGAAATGCTGATTGATCGAAGCATCAAAAAAGCACATTACTTTGCTGATTTAATTAAGGCTGATGAAGACTTCGAGCTTATTTCGGAGCCTGAGTTGTGCTTATTAACGTATCGTTATGTACCTAAGCAAATTAAACAAGCAATAGCCGATGCAGATGCTGCAACTCGGTTAGATATTTTTGCTTCACTGAACCGTTTTACTGCCAGTATGCAAAAGCGTCAGCGAGAGTCTGGTCGCTCATTTGTATCACGTACACGCTTAACGCCTTCTAAATACGACAATCAACCAACGGTTGTATTTAGAGTGGTCCTTGCTAACCCGCTTACCTCAGGCGCTATTTTAAAAGAGATATTAGCTGAGCAAAAAGAGTTGGCTGCAACAGATCCGGTATTCAAAAAATACTTGAGAAAGTATATGTAATCTAAATACAAAAAGGGTCCATAAGGACCCTTTTTTAATATCAAAGAATGGTTAATGTAAGATACGTGCTCTAATTGTACCCTCAACAGCGCTTAGTTCTTTAAGTGCTACTTCAGATTGATCTGTATCAACATCAATAACTACATAACCAATAGATGCGTCTGTTTGTAGGTATTGCGCAGCAATATTAATACCGTGCTGTGCAAACGCTTGGTTAATTTGCGTTAGTACACCTGGGCGGTTGTGGTGTACGTGTAATAAACGGCTACGATTAGCAAGCTCAGGTAGCGATACTTCAGGGAAGTTAACCGCAGTAATAGTTGAGCCATTATCTGAATATTTAGCCAATTTACCCGCTACTTCAATACCAATGTTTTCTTGCGCTTCTTGTGTAGAACCACCAATGTGTGGCGTTAAAATAACATTGTCGAATTGGCGCAGTGGCGATACAAATTCTTCATCGTTAGATTTTGGCTCAGTAGGGAACACATCGATTGCTGCACCACTTAGTTTTTTCTCTGTAAGCGCTTCTGCAAGAGCATCAATATCAACAACAGTTCCGCGTGAGGCATTGATCAAAATAGACCCCTGCTTCATAACTGCAAGTTCTGCTGTACCAATAAGGTTTTTAGTTTGCGGTGTTTCTGGTACATGTAAGCTAATAATATCAGAGCGTTGTAACAGCTGAGTAAGGTTATGAACTTGTGTTGCATTACCCAGTGATAACTTATCTTCGATATCGTAAAACTCCACGTTCATACCGATATTTTCAGCCATAATACCTAGCTGAGTACCAATGTGACCGTAGCCAATAATACCTAATGTTTTACCACGTGCTTCAAACGAACCATTTGCTGTTTTTAACCAGCCACCACGATGAGCCGCTGCATTACGCTCTGGAATACCACGTAATAAAAGTAGAATTTCGCCAAGTACAAGTTCAGCAACTGAACGAGTATTAGAAAATGGAGCGTTAAATACAGCAATACCACGTTCGCGTGCTGCATCTAAATCAACTTGGTTTGTACCAATACAAAAACAACCAATAGCAACTAGCTTTTCAGCTGAGTCTAATACGGCTTGGTTAATATGAGTACGAGAACGAAGTCCTACAAAGTGAACATCTTTAATGCGCTCTTTAAGCTCGTCCTCAGGTAAGGATGTTTTAACGTAGTCGATATTGCTGTAACCGTTACGTTTTAGCGTTTCAACAGCGCTTTGGTGAACACCTTCAAGCAAGAGAATTTTAATTTTGTCTTTTGCTAACGATACCTTACTCATAACCTCATCCTATTTAATTTGTGGCCCATTTTTGGTACCGATAATCACTTTATCAGCACCTCGCATCGCAAATAGGCCGTTGGTAACTACGCCAACAATTGAATTTATTTGTGTTTCAAGTTGTTTGGCATTGGTAATTTTTAAGTTAAATACATCTAATATAACGTTACCATTATCGGTAACTACGCCTTGGCGATAAACAGGGTCACCACCAAGTTTTAATAATTCTCGTGCAACGTAGCTGCGCGCCATTGGAATAACTTCTACCGGAAGCGGGAAGTCGCCCAATGTATCTACCAGCTTTGTGTCATCAACAATACACACAAACTGTTTTGCAACTGCTGCTACTATTTTTTCACGTGTTAGCGCAGCGCCGCCGCCTTTAATCATTTCGTTTTGAGCGTTAATTTCGTCAGCGCCGTCAATGTATACATCTAAAGCATCAACGTTATTAAGTTCAAACACTTCAATACCTAACGCTTCCAGACGTGCAGTTGACGCTTCTGAGCTTGATACAGCGCCTACAATAGTGTCCTTTACTGAGCCAAGGGCATCAATAAAGTGATTAACAGTAGAGCCTGTACCGACACCTACAATGGTGTTTTCTTTTACAAACTCGAGTGCTGCCCAGGCAGCTGCTTTTTTTAATTCGTCTTGTGTCATTGCTTTGTGCTCATGTATGTCAGAAATATGCGGCTAGTAACCAAAATTAAATGTTACCAACAGTATGTTTTATCTGGGGTGATAATGGTTTCAAGTGGTACGTCCCATGACTCGATTGGTAGAGCATCAACTTTTTGGCATTCATGTGCAAGGCCAATTAGTTGCGGTTTTTGCCAGTTTTGTTCATGTAAACGCGCCAATGTCCGGTCGTAAAACCCACCTCCCATTCCTAGGCGATTACCTTGTTTATCAAATGCAACTAATGGCATAAGGAGGTAATCAAGCACTGGTAATGGGCATATTTGAGAGCAGTTCAGCTTAGGCTCCAAGATACCATAGCGATTTGCCCTCATGGGTGAGTTTTTCTCATAGCGCTGAAATAGTAAATTAGCGCCATTGAATGGGTGTATTATAGGTAGATAAACAGCATGGTTTAAGTTCCATAATTCTTTAATTAACAATGAAGTGTCTAGTTCTCCGTCGTTACTTAAATAAATGGCAATATGCTTTGAATTCGTTGTATTTTCGCTTTTTAAGTGTTGAATAAAATTCATTTTTAGCGATTGCGCAGCAATTATTTGCTGATTATTTGACAAGTTTTTACGGGTGTTACGAATTTCAGCTCTTATTTGTGCGCGTTTATTGCTCATTAAACTAATTAGCCATTTTTAAAAAGAGAATAAATCGGGAAAAATCAAAAAAACAGCCAGTACGACTAGCAAAATGGTGGCAGTTGCAATCAATGAATATAAAAGTAAGTTACTGTGTTTTTTAGGAGTCGCTAAATCCTCATCTAGCATTAGGTCGTCATTTTGCCATTCGTCTACACTTTCGTCTGGTGCATTTAATTGAGCTTCAGGAAGGCGTTGCTCTAGCTCATCTAGCTTTTCTTCAAGGCGTATTAAGCTGCTAGTGATGTAATCAAGTGCATCAAAAATACGTTCATCACGTTGGTTGTTATTTGCAGCTGCGGGGGAGCTATTTTGAATCGCATTTGAAACAGCTTGCAGCTTACTTTTAATACCTAAGCTTGCTAATAACTTAGTCTGTTTTAACGCTTTGTCTTTATCGCTTGGCGCAAACAGCGGCTTACCTTTAAAAAAAAGAGCTACTTTTTCATCTGACGTTTTTAATTTTGCAGCTAAGTTTGCGCACGCTGTTTTTATGTCAACGTTATCGGCAAGTCCTGCAAATATAACGCGAAAGTTATCGGCCATTTAACTATCCCTAAAGCTTTTATAATGAAATGAGTATATACCTAAAGTACAAAAGAATTCGAGGTTGATTTTATAGTTATTTTGTAGACGCACTATAAACAATGTAACTGATAAGTTTTAGATACAAAAACGGCCCTATTAAGGGCCGTTTTTAATTTACTTCAACACTTTTAGCTCAAAGGCCAGCAGCTGCACGAAGTGCATCAGCTTTATCTGTACGTTCCCAAGGGAATTCGTCACGACCAAAGTGGCCGTAAGCCGCTGTAGGAAGGTAGATAGGGCGCTCTAAATCAAGCATTTGAATTAAGCCGTAAGGGCGTAGGTCAAAGTGTTCACGAATAAGCTCGATTAAACGGCTTTCTTCTAACTTGCTTGTACCAAACGTTTCAACGCTGATAGATGTAGGCTCTGCAACACCGATTGCGTAAGAAACTTGTAATTCACATTTATCAGCAAGGCCAGCCGCAACTACGTTTTTAGCAACGTAACGTGCAGCGTATGCAGCTGAGCGGTCAACTTTTGATGGATCTTTACCAGAGAAAGCACCACCACCGTGACGAGCCATACCACCGTATGTATCAACGATGATTTTACGACCTGTTAAACCACAATCGCCCATAGGTCCGCCAATTACAAAGCGACCCGTTGGGTTAATGAAAAATTTAGTCGCGCTTGTAATAAGCTCTGCAGGAAGTACCGGCTTGATGATAGTTTCCATCACCGCTTCTACTAAATCTTTTTGTGAAATGTCTTCACTGTGCTGAGTAGATAGTACTACTGCATCAATACCTACTGGCTTACCATTTTCGTATGCAAAAGTAACTTGAGATTTTGCATCTGGACGTAACCAGTTTAGCTCGCCGCTTTTACGTACTTGCGCTTGGCGCTGTACTAAACGGTGTGAGTAAGTAATTGGCGCAGGCATTAGCACTTCTGTTTCGTTACATGCGTAACCAAACATAAGGCCTTGGTCGCCAGCACCTTGTTCTTCCGGGCTAGTACGGTCAACACCTTGGTTAATATCAGGAGACTGTTTACCAATAGTGTTTAAAATTGCACATGAATCTGCATCGAAACCCATGTCTGAATGCGTGTAGCCAATTTCACGTACTGTTTTACGTGTAATTTCTTCAATATCAACCCATGCGCTAGTAGTGATTTCACCACCAACCATAACCATACCTGTTTTTACGTAAGTTTCGCACGCAACACGGGCATGAGAATCTTGCTCTAGGATAGCATCAAGTACCGCATCAGAGATTTGATCGGCGATTTTATCCGGATGACCTTCAGAAACTGATTCAGAAGTAAATAAATGTTTTGCCATTGTATTTCTGCTCACAAATATTGCGCTTCACAAACGTCGGTATTAGCGCTAAAAAATTAAGGGGCGTATTTTATCGAAAACAAAACACCTTGCATAGTGTTTTTACGCCTAGACGTCTAAATAAAATTACTAATAACTTTTTGGTCTTAAAAAATATTCATAATGCCTCACTTTTATAGGGTTTTTAATTGCACACAGCCCCCACAATAAGTAAGAATGGTCGATATAAACAAACCCAAGTTACTTGGGTGCATAAACAAACACATAAATACCCGCGCAAATACACATAAAGGTAGGAGAATTCATGCCATCTCGCAAAGAACTTGCAAATGCTATTCGCGTCTTGTCAATGGACGCAGTACAAAAGGCCAAATCTGGTCACCCTGGAGCCCCTATGGGCATGGCTGATATCGCAGAAGTATTATGGCGCGATTATCTAAAACACAACCCAACAAATCCAGAGTGGGCTGACCGTGACAGATTTATTCTTTCAAACGGCCACGGTTCAATGCTTATCTATTCTCTATTGCATCTAAGTGGTTACGACTTACCACTGGACGAAATTAAAAACTTCCGTCAAATGCATTCTAAAACACCAGGTCACCCTGAATATGGCTATGCACCAGGAATCGAAACTACTACGGGTCCATTAGGTCAAGGGATCACAAATGCCGTAGGTATGGCAATTGCTGAAAAAGCGCTAGCTGCACAGTTTAACCGTGAAGGTCACGATATTGTTGATCACTTTACCTATGCATTTATGGGCGATGGCTGCCTTATGGAAGGTATTTCTCATGAAGCTGGTTCACTTGCAGGCACATTAGGTCTGGGTAAACTTGTTGCATTTTGGGATGACAACGGCATTTCAATCGATGGTGAAGTAGAAGGTTGGTTTACAGATGACACGCCAGCTCGCTTTAAAGCATACGGTTGGCATGTAATTAGTGGTGTTGATGGCCACGACAGCGGTGCTATAAGTGCTGCAATTGCAGAAGCTAAAAGTGTTACCGATAAACCATCACTAATTTGTTGTAAAACAATTATTGGTTACGGCTCACCTAATAAATCTGGTAGCCACGATTGTCACGGTGCACCACTAGGTGATGACGAAATTAAAGCGTCTCGCGAATTCTTAGGTTGGACTGGCGATGCGTTCGAAATTCCTGATGATATTTACGCACAATGGGATAGCAAAGAAAAAGGTCAGCAGCTTGAATCAAGCTGGGACGAAAAATTTGCAGCATACGCAAAAGCATACCCAGAGCTTGCGGCTGAATATAAGCGTCGTATTAATAAAGAACTGCCTGGCGATTGGGCTGAAAAATCTCAAGCGTACATTGAGCAATTACAAGCAAACCCAGCAAACCCAGCGTCTCGTAAAGCATCACAAAATGCATTAAACGCATTTGGTCCGTTATTACCAGAATTTATGGGTGGCTCAGCCGATTTAGCAGGCTCAAACTTAACAATTTGGGATGGCTCTAAAGGTTTAACACACGACGATGCAAGCGGTAACTACATTTACTACGGTGTACGTGAGTTTGGTATGTCGGCAATTATGAATGGTATTGCCCTTCATAAAGGCTTTATTCCTTACGGTGCTACGTTCTTAATGTTTGTTGAATATGCAAAAAATGCCGTACGTATGGCTGCATTAATGAAGCAACCAAGCATTTTTGTATACACGCACGATTCAATCGGTTTAGGTGAAGATGGTCCAACTCACCAACCAGTAGAGCAAATCGCAAGCATGCGTTTAACGCCTAACTTATACAACTGGCGCCCATGTGACCAAGTTGAGTCGGCAATTGCATGGCAACAAGCTATTGAGCGTAAAGACGGTCCTACATCGTTAATCTTTACTCGCCAAGGTCTTGAGCAACAAGCGCGTGACGCACAGCAATTAGCAGACGTTAAAAAGGGTGGTTACATCCTTAGCTGTGACGGCAACCCTGAGATTATTTTCATTGCGACGGGCTCTGAAGTGCAACTAGCACAAGATTCAGCAACTGAGCTACGCAGCCAAGGTAAAAAGGTACGTGTTGTATCTATGCCATGTACTGATGCCTTTGAAGATCAAAGCGCAGAGTACAAAGAAAGCGTATTACCGGCATCTGTTACACGCCGCGTAGCAGTAGAAGCAGGTATTGCTGACTACTGGTACAAGTACGTAGGTCTAAATGGCGCAGTAGTAGGTATGACTACCTTTGGTGAGTCGGCACCTGCTGGTGAGCTGTTTGAGCACTTTGGTTTTACAGTGGCAAACATTGTGAGCAAAGCAAACGAGCTTTTTTAATCGCTTTGATTAAATAAAGTAAGTAATTGAAAAACCCGCACATGTTGCGGGTTTTTTTATGCCCTTACATGAAGCAACTTCACCTTGAGCAATGCTACTTTCCTTGCAAGAAAGTAAGCTATCAGGCAAGGTAGTGCGATAAAATTTATAAATAAAAATCTTAAATTAATAGCAGGAGCTAAAAATGCCAAAGTTCGATAACGTGAGTGTAGTAAAAAAAGCCAATGTATATTTTGACGGAAAAGTGTCGAGCCGTACCGTTATTTTAGGTGATGGCGAAGCGAAAACGTTAGGTTTTATGCAACCAGGTGAGTTTGTTTTTGATACAAACCAAAAAGAGTGCATGGAGCTTTTAGCTGGCCAATGGGATATTTTATTACCAGGGGCAAGTGAGTGGAAAACATTTAACGCGGGTGAATCGTTTAATGTTGATGCAAATGTAAGCTTTAAAGTAAAAGTATCTGATTTTGCTGACTACTGTTGTTCGTACACAGATTAATCAATACAGCTAGACGTCTGAAAGCCCATGTACTATGGGCTTTGCATAAACTTTGCGCAACGCATGATTTAAATCACCAAAAACCGCAAATAAACCTCAAATATCTCTCTTTTTTCCTTGTGTTAATCTAAATAGCCCCCAATACTATTTATGAGGTAACAAATAAAAGGATACCCTATGAAAATTAATCTTTCTGGTCACCATGTTGAAGTTACTGACTCTATTAGAGAGCACATCAACGAAAAATTTTCAAAAATCGAGAGCCATTTCCCATCGCTTATTGCACTCGAAATTATTTTGTCTAAAGAACATCATAAAATCCAAGCTGAAATTAGCACTAATTATGAAGGCACGCGCATATCGGTAAAAGGGGAAAACGAAGTTATGTACCCTGCCATTGCAAGTGCAGCTAAAAAACTCGATGCAGCACTAAAACATCGAAAAGGGCAGATAAAAGCAAACTTACACGAAAAGCCTGTTAGCACTACACCTGAAATCGCACACGAGATCATCCAAGAGATGGATCTTAAATAAAATTTAGTCACAAAGTATTGTAAAAAAGAGCCGTATGGCTCTTTTTTATTGCCTGTAATTTAGGTAAGTTATGCGTTCTTGCAG
This sequence comes from Pseudoalteromonas sp. Z9A6, assembly GCF_011378805.1. NCBI lineage: Bacteria > Pseudomonadati > Pseudomonadota > Gammaproteobacteria > Alteromonadales > Pseudoalteromonadaceae > Pseudoalteromonas > Pseudoalteromonas sp. Z9A6. The sequence continues at coordinate 47,231 of NZ_WTKZ01000022.1, read as the reverse complement.
TTTATTAATTATAAAAATTAATAAAAAGAACACACAACACACATATTTTGAGAAATTAATGCACACAACAAAAGCAGTATGGAAGTCTCGACTAGGTGCGCTTGGACCTGGAATACTCATGGCCACAGCCGCTATTGGCGGTTCTCACTTAGTTGCCTCTACGCAGGCTGGAGCAATATTTGGCTGGCAACTATTTTGGCTAATCCTCGTTGTTAATGTTTTAAAATATCCATTTTTTCGCTTTGGTATGGAATACACACTCGCCACTAAAAATAGCCTAGTGGAAGGGTATAAAAGCAAAGGCCCATTTTACTTCTACAGTTTTATTGGCTTAAACATCGTTGCCGCCGTAGTTAATACCGCCGGCGTGCTACTGCTTACCGCAAGTTTACTGCATTACGCACTGCCCGTAGTGATAGAGGTAACACTGCTATGTTGGATATTATTAGGAGTGTGCTTAGCCATATTATTGTTAGGCCACTTTAAAGCGCTCGACAGTGTGGCCAAAGGCATAATGGGGTTATTAACGCTGGCTACTGTTATTGCGTTAGTTATCGCGTTTAGTAATGGCCCAATGGCGCCTGCTGACTATGTTGGTCCATCACCTTACGAGCTGGCTATGCTGAGCTTTATGGTCGCTTTAATGGGCTGGATGCCGGCACCAATAGAAATATCAGCATTAAGCTCGCTTTGGCTTAAAGAAAAGCAAGCGCAGCAAACAGTGTCTAAAAGCCAAGGCTTGTTCGATTTTAACGTAGGTTACTGGCTTACAGCTGGCTTAGCCTTGGTATTTTTTAGCTTAGGTGTATTAGTGCAGTACGGGCAAACCAGCAGTATAGAACTTGGTGGGGTTGCGTTTGCCAAGCAGCTTATTGATATGTACGCACTTACAATAGGCGAATGGGCAAGGCCGCTTGTATCAGCCATTGCGTTTTTGTGTATGTTTGGTACCACACTTACTGTGCTTGATGGCTACGCCCGCACGCTTAACGAGTCTCATAAACTACTTGGCTTTGGGCAATCAAAACACAGCTTAAATATTTGGTTAATACTACAAGCACTTGCCGGTATGGCCGTTATTTTATTTTTTAAATCAGCCCTTGGCCCCATGCTTACGTTTGCAATGACACTTTCATTTGTTACAACGCCAGTGTTTGCATGGCTTAACTTTAGCCTTGTGCGCTCAGAGCCTGCTATAAAGCATAGCGTTTTACTACGTAGTTTAACGTGGTTAGGTTTAGTGTATTTAGTAGGCTTTGCTGTTGCGTTTGTAGTATGGAAACTAGCAGCCTAAATAGAGCCACTTACTTTAGGGTTTTTAATTAAAGCCCTCAAGCATTAAATTCTAGGATTAAACGAGGTATAAATGGATATTAGAATAGGTGAGCTTTCAAACCCACATGTTATAAAGTTACTACAAGCGCATCATAACGATATGTTAAAACACTCACCCGTTGAGAGCGTACATGCACTTGATGTGAGCAAACTCACTCAGCCCGATATAACTTTTTATAGCTTATGGATTGATAATAATTTAGCGGGTGTTAGCGCTTTAAAAACGCTAAATACAACGCATGGCGAAATTAAATCAATGCGCACATCATGCAGCTATTTACGTCAAGGCATAGCCGCTAAGTTACTCACCCATATTATTGAGCAATCCACTTTGCGAGGTTACAAAAAGTTAAGTTTAGAGACCGGCACGGCAAAGGCATTTTTACCCGCACAAAAGCTTTACACTCAATTTGGTTTTAAAGAATGCGAACCATTTGGTGATTATGAGTTAGATCCTTACAGCTTGTTTATGAGTAAAGGGCTTTAAGTTGTATGCGCTCACTATTTACAGTAAAAACGAAGTAACCGATTTAACAGCAGATCAGAAAAAGCAATTAAAAGAATTCTTAGAGGTGTGGCGCAATGAGCAAACGTGATTTATTTTCAGAATTAACTACAGCACTTGTGGACGCTAAAGCGCATCCACAAGGAAAGCTTACGTTACGTTCTCATACAGTAAATGATATCAACGATCTTGCTATCTCACCTGATGAAATAGTGGGTGCGTGAGAAACAGGTAATATGTCCGATTTGGTATTCAAAGAAGTTTACTTATATCGACAAGAAAGCCGGAGTAAGCGTATATGATATCTTGAAATACGAAGTTATAGAGCTGTGTTATAGTCCTTTAATTAGAGAAATGGGATAGAAATCGTTAGGCTTTTCCACAATAATTCATATATTGACGTGATGACTAGTGCGAACGAAAAAGAATAACTAGACCGACTCCCTTAATAGATTTGCAACTCACTGTCTAAGGAAAAACCAGTATGAATGTTCAGTATATACTCAGTATATTTAGTTGGAAGTTATAAACATGAGCATACTTGGTGTTATTGCCGTAAAAGCTGCCACTTCAAAAGTTGTTGGGAAGTCTGTAGAAAAAGTATTTTCCAGTGTGAAAAGGTCTCTTAATACAGCAAAGTTGAAGTCAGCCACTAAAAAATATATTCAAAGGCTTGATAATGATGTTCGTCTGCAAACATTCCTAGATAAGCAATCTATTGAATTAGATAAATTATACGTTCCCGCTAAAATTAGGAGTTTAATTGGTTCGAGTACCTATGAGCTTGATGACTCAAGTCCATTTGTATATGAGGGGCTTCAATTATTAGTAGGTGAGGCTGGTTTAGGTAAAACTACAGCCTTGAAAAGATTGTTAAGTATTCTTGCTAATACACATGGTAAAGTTCCTTTTTTTATTTCATTAAAAGAAATGCGGACAGGGGAATTATTTTCAGATTTTTTAGTAAGGCAGTTAGAGCAATGGGGCATATCACTTAGTTCTTTAGAGCTTAAAGGTTTTTTAAACTTTAAAGGTGTTACTTTATTATTAGATGGTTTTGATGAAATTAATGCCAATAATATTGATAGTGTGGCTCAGGATATTTACTCTATTTCATGTAACAATAAATGTAATTTAGTTGTTACAACTCGCCCAGATACATTGATAACGAAAATGGAGTATTCATACGAGTTTTCGATCCTTAGAATAGACAACTCTCAAAGAAAGCTGTTAATTGAAAAATATAAATTAGCTACAAAAATTGATTACGACATAAATAGAAAGTTAGAAAAAATAAGCTATCTTGACGAACTAATAGTTAATCCTCTCTTGATTGCTTTACTGTTTGTGATTTTTAAGTCTAAAAAATCTTTTCCTGAAAATGAGATAGATTTTTATGGTGGGATTTTTCTTGCGCTGTATAGAAATCACGATGATAGGAAAGGAGGCGTTAAGAGAGCTTTTAAAGCAAATCTAAGTTATTCAGATGCTGAAACTATCTTTAGAAAGTGTAGTTTTCTTTCATTTTCTAATAGAGATATAGAATTTAATAGATTCGAACTTGTTGATTATATTAGTAAATCAGTTGATAAGGGGTGCACGGTCGATCCAGAGCTTTTTTTAGAAGACCTAGTTGACGTAACAAATATAATTATGGAAACGGAATATGATACCTATAGTTATGTTCATAGAAGCATTCAAGAATTCTATGCCTACAAGTATATTTTAGACAGTGGATTGCTACCGAATTTTTTTAAGGAAAACTTGAAATATGGCTTTAAAAACAGCATTTGGAACAAACAAATAATAACTTTCGCGCTCAAGGACTTTAGTTCAAGTAATATTGCTGAGAGTTATTTATGTCCGCTATATAAAATCTTATTTTTAAATATGTTAGCTGCGGATTGCAAAGAGAATACAGACATGGGGCTTGCAGTTGATAAATACTTAAAAAACTGTTTTTTGGTTGTGCAGTATGGACATATAAGACAAAAAATTAAGTTAAATGAGCTCCCAATTGATTTGCAAAGAAAAGTAATTAATTATAAAGATGCAGAGGATTACGTAACTTTCCACGATGCTGTATTTAATTACGATAAATCAAAATTTGAAAACGATAACCCAGCTATTTGTTTTTGGAACTTCCAGCAAGATATCCAAAAAGCTATTATTCAGGTGCGTATTGAAATGAGTGAATTAGAGCTTCTTACTTTTACTGATCTAAATTATAGCAAAGAAGGTAAATATCGGCTTAGTCTTAGTCTGCTTGCAGAGATTTACGCTGGCAGTCTACCAACAAAAGATTATATTAAAGAATTACCTGATGTTAAAAGCCTTTGTTCTAATTTTCTAAATGACTCAGAGAGTAAGATAACTAGTTTAATCAGGAGGTTAACATGATTTTTTTGAAATGTATTTATATTTTAGAGCATGTTAATAGCACACTCAATTTTATCTGTGTGCTATTGGGATAACTCTTTTTTATTTTCACTTTAATCTTTTGATTCAAAGTTGAAATTATAATTTATTGGTACTAACTCAGCTCTTTTATCGCTCTACTTATCCCATCTAAACTCAGCGCATACATGCGGTTGTTCATTAACTCTTTTATAAAGCCAATTGATTGATAGTACGGCCAGTGTTCAACGGGTTGTGGGTTGAGCCACGCGACTTTATCAAAGTGATTAGTGATTCGGTTTAACCAGGCTCTGCCGGGTTCTTCATTCCAATGTTCTACTGAGCCGCCAGGATAAGCAATTTCATACGGGCCCATAGTGGCATCACCAACAAATATAACTTTGTAGTCACTGGTGAACTTGTTGATCAGCGTCATGGTATCAATAACGTTTGAATGGCGGCGCTGGTTATCTTGCCAAACATGTTCGTATAAGCAATTATGAAAGTAGTAAAACTCTAAATGTTTAAATTCGCCGTGGGCGGCGCTAAATAGCTCTTCACAGGTATGAATGTAGTCATCCATTGAACCGCCAATATCAAACAGCATCAAAACTTTTACTGCATTGTGGCGCTCGGGTGCCATTTTTACATCGAGCATGCCACCTTGTTTGGCGGTCGCGCGTATGGTTTCGTTTAAATCAAGGGTGTCACTTGCGCCAGTACGGGCGAACTTTCGTAGTTTTTTAAGGGCGAGTTTAACTGTGCGCGAACTAATTTCTCTGTCGGTGTCGAGGTTTTTGTATTCTCGTTTGTCCCACACTTTTACCGCTTGGCGGTTACGGTTGCCGTCTTGCCCTATACGCACACCTTCTGGGTTATAGCCGTATGCACCAAAAGGCGAGGTGCCGCCAGTGCCCACCCATTTATTGCCGCCAGCGTGGCGTTTTTGTTGCTCTTCTAAACGCTCTTTAAGAGTTTTCATAAGCTCGTCGAGCCCACCCATGGCTTTTAGCTGGGCTTTTTCTTTATCGCTTAGGTTTTTTTCAAACTCTTTACGTAGCCAATCTTCAGGTAAGTTGTGCTGTTGCTTTAAGCTCTCGAGCAAATCAAGATCGGCAATACCACTAAAGTAGTCGCTAAAGGCTTTGTCGAATCGATCAAAATGCGTTTCATCTTTTACCATTATGGTGCGTGCTAAATGGTAAAAGGCGTCTACGTCGGCAAATATAACGCCTTTTTTTAAGGCGTTAATTAAATCGAGTAGTTCTCGAAGGCTCACCGGTAGGCGGTATTCACGTAATTTGAAGAAAAATGCAATCAACATATAAGGGCCTGTTTATCTTTCGAGGTTAAATTTGCAGCAGTGAGTTTGGTATTTAGGTAAGGCAGAGCCTATGTAGTGTGGTTATTCCCCATAAATAGGCGATAACACAGCATAAATACCAAACACGCGCTGCCTGAAGGTTCGTCCTAGGGACGATTAACTCTTTGTTGCTCGGCTTTTACTTAGCCCACTAGGTTACAAACCTCGCGCCACGATAAAATCGTCCCTAGTTAGAACAAATTTTAATCCTGAAAGGTCAACAGGCCCTAGCGGCTCATAAACGCGAGCTTTTCGATTAGGCTTATGTCTTGCTCATTTTTAAGTAAAGCGCCAAACATTGGCATTAAACCGCCTTTTTTAGCTTTGTCGTGCAGTGTTTTAGCGTCTATGTCTTCAGCCATTAAAAGCTTTAACCAGTCGAGTAATTCGCTGGTAGAAGGTTTCTTTTTAAGGCCGCTTGCTTCGCGCAGGTTAAAAAACACTTCAAGTGCTTGGCGTACTAAATCTTGTTTAACGTTAGGGTAGTGCACGTCAATAATTTGCTGCATTTCGTCGCTGCTAGGAAAATCAATGTAATGAAAAAAGCAGCGGCGTAAAAATGCGTCCGGCAATTCTTTTTCGTTATTTGATGTGATGATTACAATAGGGCGCTCTTTTGCGACAATGCGCTCGTTAGTCTCATAAACATGAAACTCCATTTTATCGAGCTCAAGTAGTAAGTCGTTTGGGAACTCTATGTCGGCTTTGTCTATTTCATCAATCAAAAGCACTGGGCGTTTACCGTTGAGCTCTGCATATGTAAATGCCTGCCAAAGCTTACCTTTAACGATGTAGTTGCCAATATTGTGTACACGCTCGTCACCTAATTGACTGTCGCGCAGGCGCGAAACCGCGTCGTACTCGTATAAGCCTTGCTGCGCTTTAGTAGTCGATTTTATATGCCACTGAATAAGCGTGGTATCTAAGCTTTTAGCCAACTCCTCAGCCAGCATGGTTTTACCTGTGCCAGGTTCGCCTTTAATTAAAAGTGGTTTTTCGAGCATAATGGCAGCATTTACAGCTTGTTTAAGCGCGCTACTCGCTATGTAATTGTCAGTTGAATTAAATTGCACGGTGTACCCTTGTCTGGTCTGAGCAGTAAGTTATTTTGTTATAATGCCATAGTTAAGCAGCAGGTCCAATATAAGCAAAACGCTGTATGACCTCACCTTCTTTTTCAACAGTTTCTAAAAACATACTAAGTGGGCGCGCCCATATACCAAATTCACCATAAAGTGCTTGGTAAATCACAAGCTGTTCCTCGGTTTCGCTATGGGTGGCAACATGAATAACTTTATATTGCGGGCCTTTGTAGTGTTGGTATATGCCTGGTTTTAGGGAAAGTGGTTTTATTGCTGTAGTCATGTTTTGATCTCTTGTATAATTTGGCTTTGCACTTTTAATGTTAACTAATTTGCCAATACTATGAACTATATTTCTTTAGATGATTACAAAAAGGCGTGGGTTTTTCGCCACAAAGATTTACCTGTATCTGATGAAGACGCAGCAAAAATAAAGCCTATGAGCGACGAGCGCGCAGCCGTACTTTGGACAACCATGGTGAGCCGTGAGTTTGATCACCCTGATTTTTTTGAAGACACCGATTGGTGTGGTCAAGAAAAAAGCTTTAGCCAAGAAGTAGATTGGCAAGATGCGTGGGAAAATGGCGATGCGCAACCACCAGAAGCAATCTTAACGTTTTTAGATTGGGAAGCTAACACCACGGTTTATTTTTGTATGGCACGCGATAATATTATCGAAACGACGTTTGATGTATTTAAACGCAATTGGCAAAACTTTATGTTTTTAGCTGATGGCAGTTTATTGATTGGTAAAAAGCGCAATACGGTTGTGCAATTTTTAGAATCAGGTAAAGCAAAATTAGGTGAAAAGCCAAGCGCTTAAAATAGTGCGCTGCGCTTAAAAAATATTCAATACTGTGTTATAAAACATTTACCTGAATATTTTTGAGTACAGCTTTTGGTCGCTAAAAATCAGTCACTTGGTGCTCAACAGCAAGTTGAAATTTGGCAAACTGATGCACAAAAAGTGTTGTATGCACAATTGTGCAATGCGTTTTATCAGCGTGAGGTTCAGCGATTAGTTGCAGAGCCTAATGCCGATAAACTGCGCCGCCAGTTAAAAAGCCTACCTTATTATATTGAGCGAGCGGCAACGTTAGTTGCCAATGGTGACACGCCTTTTACGCTTGATGCACAAAATGGTACGTGGCTCGAAAAGCAAAAACCGACCTCACCAGATGTGAATGTTCAAGCTAATGAACTTTTTTATCAAACGTATGCCAAAGTGGGGCTTATAGTGCCCGTTATATTGCATGGCTACGATCAGGTGCGTCTTAGAATAGACAGTATCGATCAGTTAGGCGAAAATAAGCTGCATTGTAACGAGCTTGGTTGGTTTGATTTTTTAGGAAATGGGCTAGAGCAGCAAAATGCTCAGCTAATAAAGCCAAGTAAAGTGAGTTTAACCGCTGCATGTTGCGGGCATCAGTGGCAATTTTCGAAGCGTTGTATGCCACGGGTTTTATCACTACGCGAAATGCTTTTAGCGGGTAGTATTAATTGGCGCAATTTAAAGCGCCCCTTAGCGTATTAAAGTTAAGGTATTTGGAATTTAAAATAAGGAGTGTTAAATGCGTATTTTTCAAGTTGGCTTACTGTGCTTAGCACTGTTTGTACAATACAGGTTATGGTTTGGTCATAATGGTTTACAAGACTACACACGACTAAAAGGTGCAGTAACGTCGCATCATCAAACCAACGAAAAACTCATTAAACGTAATAAAGTACTTAAAGCAGATATTGAAGACTTAAAGCTTGGTCAAGAAGGCATTGAAGAGCGTGCACGCAACGAATTGGGAATGATTAAACCGGACGAAACATTTATTCGTGTTTTACCGGGCAAACAATATGACAAATAAACAGACTATTGCAGCAATTGTACCTGCGGCGGGTGTTGGCAGTAGAATGCAGCACAATGCGCCTAAGCAATATATACAATTAGCCGGTAAAACCATTTTAGAACACACCTTAGCTAAACTTTCTCAATTACCTCAATTACGCACTATTGTTGTTGCCCTTAGCGACAGCGACCCCTATTTTGACGAACTCCCACTGCTTGATAATCGCATTGTGCGAGCCAGTGGCGGAAAAGAGCGAGCCGACTCGGTGCTTAATAGCTTACTTTTTTTAGCGCCTAACCCGCCTACATGGGTGCTTGTACATGATGCTGCACGCCCGTTAGTTAATATTAGTGATATAGAACGTTTAATTGATGAATGTATACGCGCTGATGAAGGCGGTATTTTAGCTAGCAAAGTAAAAGACACCATAAAACGCGGCCACACTCATGCCCTACAAACGGTGCCGCGAGACGATTTATGGCAAGCACTTACCCCGCAGTTTTTTAAATATGACGAGCTTAAAAATGCACTGCAAAACGCATTAGCAAGCGGGGCTACTATTACCGATGAAGCCAGTGCAATTGAGTGGGTGGGTAAACCGGTTAAGCTTGTAGCAGGTCGTAGCGATAATATTAAAATAACCACGCCAGAGGATTTAGACCTGGCTGGGTTTTTATTACATAAACAACAAAACGAGAGTGGATTATGATACGAATTGGCCATGGTTTTGACGTACATAAATTTGGCGGCGAAGGCCCGTTAACTATTTGTGGTGAAAAAATTGATTACCCACAGGGCTTTTTAGCGCACTCAGATGGTGATGTTGCTATTCATGCATTATGCGATGCTATTTTAGGCTCACTTGCAATGGGTGATATTGGTAAGCACTTTCCCGATACGGCAAGTGAGTATGAAAATATCGATAGCCGTATTTTACTTCGCCATGTGGTGGGCTTAGCTAAAGAGCAAGGTTATGTACTTGGTAATGGTGATGTGACTATTGTTGCTCAGGCACCAAAAATGTTGCCACATATTCAAGCTATGCGCGCTAATTTAGCCAGCGATTTAAATTGCGACCTTAGCCAAATTAACGTTAAAGCCACTACTACCGAAAAGCTAGGCTTTGAAGGGCGCAAAGAAGGTATTTCTAGCCATGCGGTGGTTATTATGAGTAAAGAGCTTGCGAGTACAAAAAACGCATGAGCGATTTAAATTATTTATACGGTGCGCCGCTTTCTAAAGCTGATTTTAAAACCACAGCTGAAGACTTTATGGTTGATGAAGACTTAGGTATAGAATTTACCGGCAGTGGCGAACACGTGTGTTTGCAGGTGGTTAAAAAAGGCGAAAATACGCAATACGTTGCAAAGCTAATTGCGCAGCGTGCGGGTGTTTCACCGCGAGACGTAAGCTATGCAGGCATGAAAGATCGCCACGGCGTGTGCTCGCAGTGGTTTAGTGTAAAAGTACCGATTAAAAAGCCTATCGATTTTAGCGATTTAAATAGTGAGAGTATTTTTATTGTGTCGCAACAGCGCCACGACCGTAAGTTACGTACGGGCTGCCACAAAGGTAATAAATTTACTATTACACTTCGTAACGTAACCAACCCTCTTGATATTCTATGCCGTATTAATGCCGTGCGCGCAGGTGTGCCTAATTACTTTGGCGAGCAGCGCTTTGGTCATGGTGGTCATAACTTAGTTATGGCTGAAAAAATGTTTGCCGGTGAGCGTATTCGCGATAAAAAGCTGCGCGGTATTATTATTTCAGCAGCACGATCGCATGTATTTAATCAGTTAGTGAGCCTACGTGTAAAAGAGCATGGTTTAGCTAAAACAATGCACCGTGAAGTATTTATGCTCAGCGGCAGCAATGCATTTTTTGAAGATGCAATTAATGACGAAAACATAGAGCGATTAGCCACCGGCGATATTATGATGTCGGCACCTATGGTGGGAAAAAGCGAAAAAGGCTTAACCGAACAAGAAAAAATATGGCTCGAACCTTTCCAAACATGGTGTGATGGCTTAGGTGAGTTAGGCCTTAAAAATGAGCGCCGAATGCTGCGCTTAATTCCACAAAACTTAACTGTTGAAACACTTGATGAAACCACACTAAAACTAAGCTTTGGTTTGCCAAAAGGGTGTTTTGCAACCGCATTATTACGTGAGCTAGTGGATTACACAGATGCTAGCCCTCGAGAGCGCAAAGAAAAGGATAATGGCATAAATGAAGATACTGTTAAGTAACGATGATGGCGTAAATGCCAAAGGCATTGCGGTTTTATATCAGGCGCTTATACAAATTGCAGATGTAACCCTTGTTGCACCTGATCGCAACTGTAGTGGCGCGAGTAATTCTTTAACACTTATGAACCCGCTACGAGCAACTACACTCGAAAATGGTTTTATGTCGGTTAATGGCACACCCACTGATTGTGTACATTTAGGTGTAAATCAGTTAGCTGATGAAAAGCCAGATCTAGTTGTTGCAGGTATTAACCATGGTGCTAATTTGGGTGATGACACGCTTTATTCCGGTACTGTTGCCGCTGCAACTGAAGGTCGCCATTTAGGTCTGCCTGCAATTGCGGTATCGCTTTGCTCACATAATGGCGATCATTTTGAAACAGCCGCTGCAGTTACCGTCAATATTATTAAAGGCTTGGCTTCGCATCCGCTTCCAAAAGATCAAATAATAAATATTAATGTGCCAGATATTCCATTAAGTGAATTAAAAGGGGTGCAAGTAACACGTTTAGGTGCTCGTCATAAAGCCGAAACGATGACGAAACAAACCGATCCTTGGGGCCGTGATATTTATTGGTATGGATCGCTTGGCACCGAAAGCGATGCTGGTGAAGGCACCGACTTTTACGCAATCAATAATGGCTATGCCTCAGTTACGCCACTGAGTGTTGATATGACAGCTAAAGATAGCTTAAAGGCAGTAGGAGAATGGTTAGCCGATTTGGAGATTAATCGTGCTCGCTAATTATACCCGCAGTGCAAAAGCGCTTTCTGGCTTACTAAAGCGTGAAGGTGTTGAAGATACGCAAGTACTTAGTGCTATAGCTGATATTCCGCGCCATTTTTTTATAGATGATGTGCTAAAACACAAAGCCTATGAAAATACAGCGCTCCCTATTGGGCAAGGGCAAACAATTTCTCAGCCTTACATAGTAGCGCGCATGACAGAGCTACTTCGTTTAGCTGGTGTGCGCAATAAAGTACTAGAAATAGGTACAGGATCTGGGTATCAAACTGCAATATTGGCCAAAACGTTTGCAAAGGTTTACTCGGTAGAGCGTATTAAAACACTTCAGTGGCAGGCAAAAAGACGTTTGCAGCAACTCGATTTATATAATGTAACCATGAAGCATGGCGATGGTTGGCAAGGCTGGCAATCACAAGCGCCGTTTGATGGTATTATAGTGACTGCTGCGGCCTCTAAAGTTCCGCAAGATTTACTTGCTCAGTTGGCCGATGGTGGCGTGTTATTAGCGCCCATTGGTGAGAGCGATCAAAAATTAGTAATGGTTATCCGCAAAGGCGATAATTATAAAGAGCATGTTATTGCTCCCGTTAGATTTGTGCCGTTAGTACCTGGCGATATTGAATAGGAATTCATTTTGAAGTTGTTTACCAAGTTATACGATATGGCCCTAGTGTGGGCAAAACACCGTCATGCGGAACGTTACTTAGCTGCGATGAGCTTTGCAGAATCAGTTTTTTTCCCGATACCACCCGATGTAATGCTTGCACCTATGTCACTTGCGCAACCAAACAAAGCATGGCGATTTGCAAGCTTTGCTACGATAGCATCGGTTATTGGTGGGGTGGTTGGTTACTTGCTTGGCTTTTGGCTATTTGAACCCGTTGTAGAGCCATTGATTGCACAAATGCACTGGCAAGAAAAGTTTGATATAGCGCTAAACTGGTTTAAAGATTACGGTGTTTGGGTGGTGTTTTTAGCTGGTTTTTCGCCAATACCATACAAGGTATTTACGATTGGCGCAGGTGTTTTACAAATGGCATTTTTGCCATTTTTAATAGCATCAGCCATTGGACGCGGTGCGCGATTCTTTTTAGTTTCAGCCTTAATGAAGTGGGGTGGAGCTCAAATGGAGCGAAAATTACGTCAGTATATTGAAATACTTGGTTGGGGATTAGTGATATTAATTGCGCTAGCTTACTTTTTATTACGTTAAGCGTTAAAAATATCAATTTTCTAATTTAGGGGAAAATACAATGAATAAACAGTGTTTACTGTATGTAGCTATATTTATTAGTATTTTTCTCTTTGGTTGTTCTTCTCGCCATGTTCCTGCACCTGTTAGCAGCCTAAATAATAATGTTAATAATTTAGGTCATACTATTAACATTAATGGGGCTAGCTATAAAGTACAAAAAGGAGATACGCTTTATTCTATTGCCTTTAGTGCAGGGCAAGACTTTAGATTACTTGCAAAAAACAATTCAATTTCATCACCTTATATAATTTTTCCTGGGCAAAACATCTCCTTAATCCCCAAGCCCGAAAAAACAAAAAGGGATGGAAATTATACGAATTCGAGTAAAAAGTCTATAAAAAAACCACAAAAAAATAACATAATTTTAAAGAAAGAGCTTGATCCCCCAAAACAACGAGAGTATGTTCAGAAACAAGCCAGTAACAAAATTAGTAATACTAAACGCTTGTCGAGCAGTAAAGTTAAGTGGTTTTGGCCTGCAAAGGGCAAAATTACCAAACGCTTCTCTAATAAGGAAAACGGTTATAAAGGTTTACAGATTACTAATCGCAAAGGGGCTTCAGTCTTAGCTGCGGCACAAGGAACTGTAGTGTACGCGGGTAACGCCCTTCGAGGTTATGGTAGTTTAATCATATTGAAACATAATGATGATTACCTAAGTGCTTATGCACATAACTCGAAATTACTTGTTAAAGAAAAGCAGAAGGTTAAGGCAGGACAAAAAATAGCAGAAATTGGTAATTCAGAATCTCCGGTCACCGCGCTTCGCTTTGAAATTCGCTACCGAGGACAAGCTGTCAATCCTGCTAAGTATCTACCCTAATTTTCAGGTATTGATAATTGCTCGGGAGAAGGCTCATGGCTAGCGCAGCAAAACTTGACAAACACACTATGACTGACGAAAAATTCGGTGACATCGATGTTGATGAAAGCACCGCTCTACTAGATAAAATGGACGACGATGAAATCTTTGCTAAAGAAGAAGTAACTAAAAATCTTGACGCAACTCAACTTTATTTAGGCGAAATTGGTTTTTCTCCTTTGCTTAGTGCTGAAGAAGAAGTGTTTTTTTCTCGCAAATCACTTCGAGGCTGTGAAGCCTCACGTAAACGTATGATTGAAAGTAATTTACGTTTGGTTGTTAAAATAGCACGTCGCTACAATAATCGCGGCCTTGCTCTACTCGATTTAATTGAAGAAGGTAATTTAGGCTTAATTCGCGCAGTTGAAAAATTTGACCCTGAGCGTGGATTTAGATTCTCTACTTACGCTACATGGTGGATACGTCAAACAATTGAACGTGCCATTATGAACCAAACGCGTACCATTCGCTTACCTATTCATGTAGTTAAAGAACTTAATGTTTACCTGCGTACAGCACGTGAGTTAACTCAAAAGCTTGACCATGAGCCAACAGCTGACGAAATTGCAGCTTGCCTAGATAGACCCGTTGAAGACGTTACTAAAATGCTACGTTTAAACGAAAGAATTGCATCAGTAGACATGCCTATTGGTGTCGAAAACGACAGTGTACTACTTGATATCATCCCAGATGAAAAAAGTGCTGGCCCTGAAGGCGAAGTACAAAATAATGATATTAATAAACATATTGTAGACTGGTTAGGAGAATTAAACCCTAAACAACGTGAAGTATTGGCACGTCGATTTGGATTGCTTGGTTATGAGCCATCAACACTTGAAGATGTAGGTCGTGAGATAGGCTTAACACGTGAGCGTGTAAGACAAATTCAGGTAGAGGCATTACGTCGTCTAAAAGACATTTTGCAACAAGAAGGTTTAAGTACAGATAGCTTGTTTAATCAGTTTTCGTAACTAGTTAAATAGTTTAAGAGACTATGTGTGTTAAAAAGCCGAAGAGTTTATTCTTCGGCTTTTTTTATGCTTGTAAATTAGATGATATAATACTAATCTGCTTATATATGGGGTCTATTTAACGTTAAGAAAATTACGCTAGAACTAGGCAAAAATTTTTGTATCTAGTTGTTCTAAATAAAAAATTTTTAACGACGTTATAGTGCAATTTAATTCGTTAAATTGATCAAAGATTTATGCAGGTTGGTATAAATTACAGCAATGCTTTTAGTTTATATAACAAATCGTGCGCTTGGCGTGGCGATAAATTATCAGGGTCGATTGCGCTTAACTGCTCTTCAACTTCTGAAGGTGTACTTTGTGCAATTTCGTTATTAAAAGTAAAGGCTTGTTGCTCTGTATTTGGTGCAGTAACGCTTTGATGATTTTCAAGCAACTTAAGTTTTTGCTTTGCTTGTGCAATCACAGCTTTTGGCACACCTGCAAGAGCGGCTACTTGCAAACCAAAGCTTTTACTTGCTGCACCGTCGAGAACTGTATGCATAAATGCAATCGTGTCGTTATGCTCTATTGCATCAAGGTGCACGTTTACAAGGCCCGTAGTTTGCTCAGCAAGTTCTGTTAATTCAAAGTAGTGCGTAGCAAACAATGTTTTAGCAGATATTTTTGACGCTAAATGATCGGCTGTTGCATACGCAAGAGAGAGTCCATCGTAAGTACTTGTACCGCGACCAATCTCATCCATTAACACTAAAGACTGCGCCGTCGCATTATTTAAAATCGTTGCTGTTTCGGTCATTTCTACCATGAAGGTTGAACGCCCTGATGCTAAATCATCGCTTGCACCAATACGTGTAAATATACGGTCGATATTACCGATTTTAGCGCTGTCAGCGGGCACATAACTGCCAATGTGAGCCATTAGAACAATAAGTGCTGTTTGGCGCATATAAGTTGATTTACCGCCCATGTTTGGACCGGTAATAATTAGCATTTTACGCTGAGAATTTAACTCTACAGGGTTGGCAATAAACGGTTCTTTCATTACTTGCTCAACAACAGGGTGACGACCTTGTTTAATGCTTATATTGTCGTTATCGCACAATTGTGGTTTTGCATAATTGAGTGCAAATGCACGCTCAGCTAAATTGTTTAAAACGTCCAGATCAGCCAGTGCTGCAGCCATCATTTGTAATTGCTCAATATGCGGAGCAATAAATCTAAATAGCTCTTCATATAATTGCTTTTCAAGCGCGAGAGCTTTTGATTGGCTACCGAGTACTTTATCCTCGTGCTCTTTAAGCTCTGGAATAATGTAACGTTCGTTATTTTTAAGCGTTTGGCGACGAATGTAGTCGGCTGGCACTAAGTGCGCGTTAGCTCTACTTACTTCTATAAAAAAGCCGTGTACTCGGTTATAGCCAATTTTTAATGTACTAATTCCTGTACGTTCACGCTCGCGTTGTTCAAGCTGTTCAAGTACATCGGTGGCACCTTTGCTTAAGTTACGCCACTCATCAAGCTCACTGTTGTAACCAGGGGCAATAACACCACCGTCACGAATTAGTACCGGTGGGTTATCGATAACTGCACGTTCTAATAATTCTCGTAAATCAGGGAGTTCAGGCGAGTGCTTGATAATACCTGCTATACGAGGATCGTTAGCGTCAGCTAACAAAGTATGCAGTGGTGCAAGTGCTTGTAGAGCACTACGCAGGCGAGTTAAGTCGCGCGGGCGAGCTGTGCATAAAGCTAGGCGTGCAATAACACGTTCTACATCACCAATTTCTTTTAATGATTCGTGTAATTCACCGCAAAGTTGTACGTCTAAAATTGCACTAATTGCATTTAAACGTGAATTTAGCTCGTCTTTATTACGAATTGGTGTATGAATACGGCGCTTAAGTAAGCGAGAACCCATTGGCGTTGCTGTTTTATCAAGTACTTGAGCAAGTGTATTTTCAAACCCGCCCGATAGATTAACGGTAAGCTCTAAATTTTTACGTGTTGCGGCATCTAAAATAACTGCATGCTCGTTGTGCTCAAGCGTAATTGCACGAATATGCGGCAATGCAATACGTTGTGTATCTTTTACGTATTGCATTAAACAACCTGCAGCAACAAGCGCGCTGTGGGCTTTATCTACCCCAAAACCCACTAAATCCTTAGTACCAAATTGATCGCATAATAAGTGCTGAGCCGTATCTAAATCGAACTCCCATTCTGGGCGACGGCGGGCACCTTTTATATGTTCAATTAAATGAATGTTCTCAAAGCTTTCGCTATACAGAAGTTCTGCTGGTGATAGGCGTTGAATAGTTGAGCTAAAGGCTTCGTCGGTATTTACTTCGACAATATTAAAACGACCAGAGTTAATGTCTAAATAAGCAATACCGTATAAGCCTTTTTTACTTTGCCAAACACTGGTAAGGAGATTGTCTTGACGCTCTTGTAAAAGCGCTTCATCAGAAATTGTACCGGGTGTAACTATACGCACTACTTTTCGATCAACGGGGCCTTTACTGGTTGCGGGGTCACCCACTTGTTCGCAGATAGCGACTGATTCACCCATTTGGACTAGACGTGCTAAGTAGTTTTCTACCGCATGGTAGGGTACGCCCGCCATAGGGATAGGATCGCCGCCAGCTTTACCACGATGAGTTTGCGAAATATCGAGTAATTGAGCGGCGCGTTTAGCGTCATCAAAAAAAAGTTCGTAAAAATCGCCCATACGATAAAACAATAAAATATCGCGATGCTCTGATTTTATTTTTAGATACTGCTGCATCATAGGGGTTTGTTGTTTTATAGTGTGTGGTGCATAAAGATCAAACGACATGTATTTACCCAAAGGCTGAATATGGAATTACATCAAGAGATTAAAACACTTGCTGCGCAATTAGGCGCTATTTTAACGGATAAATGCTTATGGATCACTACTGCTGAGTCATGTACTGGTGGCGGAGTGAGTTATGCGCTTACCGATACACCTGGAAGTTCAGCTTATATCGACCGTGCATTTGTCACTTATAGTAACCAAGCAAAGCAAGATTTGCTCAATGTTAGTGCTAGTACATTAAATCAATACGGTGCTGTGAGCGAGCAAACAGTCCATGAAATGGCAGTAGGTGCTATTAAAGCAACAAATGCTAATATATCCATAGCTGTATCGGGCATTGCAGGGCCTGGCGGGGCAACAGAAGGTAAACCTGTTGGACTTGTATGGTTTGGCATGCAAATTAATGACAAAGTACTGACCTTTAAACAAATATTTACTGGTGATAGGGCTCAAGTAAGACTGCAAGCTATTGTATTTGCATTAAAAAGTGTAATAGATGAGATAAAATGAAAAAATTAGCTTGATACTGTGATTTCATACAGTATACTTGTTCGCATTAGCTGGATTGGAGAACAAAATGAACGATAACAAACAAAAAGCGTTAGACGCAGCACTATCACAAATTGAACGTCAATTTGGTAAAGGCTCAATTATGAAATTGGGTGACAACAAAGCGTTAAACATTGAATCTGTATCTACAGGTTCACTAGGTATTGATATTGCCTTAGGCATAGGTGGCTTACCTATGGGACGTATTGTTGAAGTGTATGGTCCTGAGTCATCTGGTAAAACAACGCTTACTTTACAAGTTATCGCAGAAGCTCAAAAAGAAGGTAAAACATGTGCCTTTATTGATGCTGAGCATGCTCTAGATCCTGTATATGCACAAAAACTAGGTGTAAATATTGATGACCTTTTTGTATCTCAACCTGATACAGGTGAGCAAGCACTAGAAATTTGTGACATGTTAGTACGTTCAAGCGCAGTAGACGTTGTTATTATTGACTCGGTTGCTGCACTTACACCAAAAGCTGAGATTGAAGGCGACATGGGCGACTCGCACATGGGCTTGCAAGCACGTTTAATGTCACAAGCATTACGTAAGCTTACTGGTAATATTAAACGCTCTAACACGTTATGTATTTTCATTAACCAAATCCGTATGAAAATTGGTGTTATGTTTGGTAATCCAGAAACAACAACGGGTGGTAATGCACTTAAGTTTTACGCATCGGTACGTATTGATATTCGTCGTATTGGTTCGGTGAAAGAAGGTGATGAAGTTGTTGGTAACGAAACCCGCGTTAAAATTGTTAAAAACAAAGTAGCGCCGCCATTTAAACAAGCTGAATTTATCATCATGTATGGCGAAGGTATTTCTAAGCAAGGCGAGTTAATTGATTTAGGTGTTAAGCATAAAATTGTTGAAAAAGCAGGTGCTTGGTACAGTTACAGTGGCAACAAGGTTGGCCAAGGTAAATCTAACTCAATTAAGTTTTTGAAAGAAAACCCAGAAATTGCAGATGAGATTGAAGGTAAGTTACGCGAAATGCTTTTACTAAAAGCAACTATTGAACCTGAAGACGGTGAAGATAAGTTAGGCGACGATCCAGACCTTTAAACTGCACCCAAATGAGTTTTTAAGCTTGATTTGACCCGAGCTTTGAAAAGCGCTAATCAGTAATGATTAGCGCTTTTTTGTTATTAAAAACTTACATCAGGTTAGATAAAATAAAAACGACACATTAAAAATGTGTCGTTTTTTAATTCAATAGAAAAAAATCTAGAGTCTTTAATTAATCAAATATATTTATAATTGCCAGTTTACAGATAGGGCGTAGTTACGAGGTGCACCGTAGTAACCTTGTGCCCAGTACAGGCTGTGCAAATATTTTTCACCGGTGGTGTTATTTACGTTGAAAGTGACTCCTACGTTATCTGTAATTTCGTAAGTGGCCATTAAATCAAGTAACCCGTATGCATCTTGGTGAGTAGTGACGCTTGCAATACCATTTGTATCTTCGACTTGAACTCGGCTAGTTGAATCCTGCCAGCGATAGTTTGCACCAAATGATAAACCATCAACTAAAGGTACTTGGTAGGTTGCGGCCACTTTAAGTTGATTTTCAGGTGTGTAATCTTTAACTAAATCATCACCATCAATAGTTAGGTTACTAAAACTTACACTTGCGCTTAAATCATCTGTTATTCGACCACTTAGTTCAACTTCAAAGCCGTTGCTGTTAATACCATTTGCTGCATAATAACGCGTATCACTAGGTAGTGAGTCGGGTAAAGCTATGGCAAGCCCTTCCTGCTTTGCATCGAAGTAAGCAAAAGTTACGAAAATTTGGTCATCAAGTAACTGTGCTTTTATACCAACTTCACTGCTTTTACCTATTACGGGAGCTAATTGGTTGGCATTAATATCAAGCTCTTTTTGCGGTACAAATGTTTCTGTGTAGCTTGCATAAGCTGATAGAGACTCGTTAAAGTCGTACACCGTGCCAATATAAGGAATAACTTCAGAGTCGCTTCTTGTTTGTTCAACACCGTAAGCACTCCCTTTTGTTTTCCAATCGGTATAACGCACACCAGCGAGCACACTTAAAGGCTCACTTAATTTAATGCGAGTAGATATGTAAGCTGATTTTTGCTCGTTAGTAATATCACTACCATCTAAGCCATCAGCAAGTGTTGCCTCTGGTACTACACCATCCCACGTTTTAAGTGATGGCATATCTGGAAAACCATTGCCTGTAGTGTAATCGTAAAGAGACTGCTCGTTGTAATCCATTTTAGCTTGGCTAACACCAAATGATAGGTCGTGCTCTTGGCCAAATAAATTAAACTTACCACTGGCATATAAATCAAATAAGTCATGCTTATCTTCGTAATCATAACGGCTAGCATAACCTGTTAAACCAAGTTCAGTATCTTTATCAGGGGTGCCGTATACGTAGAACAACTCTGAGTCTTGTTCGTTTTCGATGTGAGCATAACGTGCTCTAGCTACCCATGTTGCCGATAAGTTTTGTTCAAGTGTTACATATACTTGCTCAGCACTGTTATCCCAGTAAGACCAGTCAGCAGCGGTGCTGGTTGATTCGTCGTAATCGGTTGCTGTTCCGTCTGTATAATAAAGAGGTAGTGCACCCCACAGCGGGCTATCTGCGTCTTTTTGTTGGTTAACGTAGTTAACGCTTAATAATGTGTTGTCTGTTAATTTGCCTTCGTAGGCTAAGTAAACAATGGTTTTATCTGTTTCGTAGCGATCTAAATATGAGTCAGCTTTTTGCTTTGTAAATACAGCGCGTACAGCGTGGTCTTCATTTATTGGCGTAGATACATCTAAATCTAAACGTTTTTTATTCCATGAGCCATAAGATGCTGATGCATTTGCCTGTGTTGTATAAGTTGGCTTTTTTAAAACCATGTTTACAGTTGCAGAAGGATTACCAGCGCCGGTCATTAAACCATTAGCACCGCGAACTATCTCTACACGGTCATAAATTGATGTATCAAGACTACCTTGAATAGAGCCTGAGCTTTGTGGGATCCCTAAGCCATCAACTTGAAAGTTCGTAATTTCAAAACCACGGGCCTTAAAGTAAGTACGATCTGTTTCTATTTGCTCTACTGTTACGCCTGGCGTGCTTTCAAGTACTGAGTTTATATCGTCTAGTGAAAAGTCGTCCATTAATGCACGAGAAACAACGGAAATACTTTGCGGCGTTTCTTTAATTGATAGGCCTAATTTTGTAGCAGATTGTGCATCTTCAGTTATGTAGTTTTTATGATGCTGACCATATACCGCAATTTTTTCGAGAGGTTCAGATTTTACATTTGCCTCATCAGCAAGTGCATAACCAGATAAAATTAAAGAAGTAGCAAAGCTTAGTTTAGATAAACGCAAAACTTGAGGGGACGACATAAGTTTTTCCAGTTAGTTCAAAAGAAGTGTGTAACTTAATCTAAATGATATCGATTTGCAATTGTGTTTGGTGTTTTTATCAATAATAATTCTATTTTTTTGGATTTTAGCGCCACATATAAAGATTTTAGGTACGAATTGATGAATTATATAGAACTCAATCTCGCTTATAAAAAAAGCGGCCTAGGCCGCTTTTTAAAGTAGTTAGCTTTTTAGCTATTAAAAAGAGTATTTAACAGAAAACTGTAAGCGGTCTAAATCGCCATCAACGCCGCTTTCAGTTTCACGCTCAGCATGCTTTAGCTCAGCACCAAAAGTTAGACGTTTAACCGGTGAGTATAGAATGTTAGCGCTATAGCTTTGGCTTGATTCAGTCGGATCACCAGAAATAGCTAATAAATCAGTGTTGTTATCAGCACTGAAGAATGAATATAAGAACGTTGAACGCCATTGGCTTGTCCACTTGTGCTGGTAAGCAACAAAACCAGAAGTTGAATCAATAGCATCTAAATCATCGCCATTGAGTACTGCACCATGGGCTACATTAACACCAACATAACGGCCTAAGCCTTTACCTTGTGTAAGCATAAACTTAAAGTTGTCTTCGCCTAGTTTAACCATACCCGATGCACTAACACCAAATGATGTTTCATCGGCATCAATAGCACCTACTTTATAAGTAAGTTGACGGGCAAGTGCAGCAACTACTAAATTACCCCAGTCAGCTTTATGGGTATAACGTGCAGTAAAGTCAGGAAGTGAAGCATCGTCGGTTACAGCCATTGATGAACTTTTAATACCCTGTGGGTTTGTAGTAAAACCTGTAGTAATGGTACTTTCTGGATTTTCTAATGAGAAAGACCAAGCGCCAGTAGTGTATTTAACTTGAGTTTGGCGTACAAACACTGTGCCCTCTGCTGGGCCTATAAAATCAAGTGCTTCAGGTAGTGCGCCAACGTTTTGAAAGTTAGACCATGTTTGGCCAAATAACCAGCCATCGTAGCTAATAAATGCATGACGTACACGTGGAGCGTAAGAGTTAGATACACGTTCATTGCCACCAGGCGCTGATGCTAAAAAGTCTAACTCAATTTTGGTTTTTACTGTTTTACCGTTATCCATTAACGTTGAAGTACCAAAGTTAAAGCGAGATTCACGTGCATGCATATCAAATACAGCATCAGAGTCATTGTCATCACCAACAGTAAGTGTACTTGGTACGTAAAAATCACGACCTACGTTTGAGCCTGCAGGCGCACCCGCTGAATAATCACTCCACATAGAGTCGAGTTTAATGTATCCACCGTAAGTAAATTCCGTATCACCAATTTTTGCGGCAGTCGCTGCATAAGCAGTGCTTGTTAGTGCACATAATACAGCGCTTGCTGCTAATGTTTTTAATGGGGTAAATTTCATTGTGGTGTCCTTTATAGGCTACTTGTTGTTTGTTGCTTTTTTTTTTCATGTAAGGTTGTATTACTTGCTACTAGTATTTCTTACGAATAAAAAAGGGTGTTAGTTTGGCTTCTCAATACACATATTGTTTTCATTCGTTAAATAAAGCTTTGGCAAGTAATACCGCAAATATCTTTATTAAAGTACACAAACACTTTTGAATATGTGCAATATTTACTCAATTACCTATTGGTCTATAAGACTAAGGTTTTAGAGTTGATTAGTTTGCATTTACTTACATTTAACGCGTTGTATTATTTATGTAAAAAATTGAAAGCAGGTGGATTATAAACTACAAATGAGTAAATTGGAGTAGAGTACAACTAAGGTCTAATACTTAATAAAGTACTGCTGAGTAATCCTTGATAAAAGCTTAAGGCAAGTAATTTAAATGGAGACGAAGATGTCACAAAGTATCTATCCAGTTCCTGCGCATATTAAAGATGCGACTCTCATTGATAAAAATAAATATAATACGCTTTATAAGCAATCTATTGATGACCCTGAAAGTTTTTGGCGTGAGCATGGCAAACGCCTCGATTGGTCTACTCCTTACACTAAAGTTAAAAACACCTCTTTTGATAAAGGCCACATCAGTATTAAATGGTATGAAGATGGCTATTTAAATGCGTCTTACAACTGTATTGACCGCCACTTAAAAACGAAAGCAGACAAAATTGCGCTTATTTGGGAAGGTGATGATCCTTCTCAAAGTGAGAACATTACTTATCAAAAACTTCATGACGAAGTGGCTAAATTTGCCAATGGTTTAAAAAAACTGGGTGTACAAAAAGGTGACCGCGTAGCTATTTATATGCCAATGACCCCACAAGCGGTGTATGCAATGCAAGCTTGTGCACGTATTGGTGCTATTCATTCTGTTGTATTTGGTGGTTTTTCACCATCGGCTATTGCTGATCGTATTAGAGATTCTGGTGCTAAGGTTGTTATTACTTCTGATGAGGGACGCAGAGCAGGAAATTGTGTTCCATTAAAAGCAAATGTAGATGAAGCGGTAGCGCAAGAAACTGTAACCACAATTGAACACGTTATTGTGCATCAATTAACAGGCGGTGAAGTTGATTGGAATGAGCACGATATATGGTGGCACGAGCTAGTTGCTGACTTACCGGCACAGTGTGAGCCAGAGCCAATGAATGCTGAAGATCCTTTGTTTATATTGTATACATCAGGTTCTACTGGTCAGCCTAAAGGTGTTGTACATACTACAGGTGGCTACTTAGTTTACTCATCAATGACACATGAATACGTATTTGATTTAAAAGAAGATGATGTGTATTGGTGTAGTGCCGATGTAGGTTGGATCACAGGCCACAGTTACATTGCGTACGGGCCATTAGTAAACGGTTGTACTCAGGTTTTATTTGAAGGAGTCCCCACTTATCCAACTGCAGGGCGTATGGGCGAAGTAGTTGATAAACACGGTGTTACTATTTTATATACCGCCCCTACAGCAATTAGAGCACTAATGGCTAAAGGTGATGAGCCTACAGCTTCGTCACATCGCGATAGTTTACGTATTTTAGGTTCAGTAGGTGAGCCAATAAATCCAGAAGCGTGGACATGGTATTACGAGAGTATTGGTAAATCTAATTGCCCGATTGTTGATACATGGTGGCAAACAGAAACCGGTGGCATTATGATCACACCACTTCCGGGCGCTACTGATACAAAACCAGGTTCTGCAACACATCCATTTTTTGGTATTGCGCCTGCATTATTTGATGCTGAAGGTAATACACTCGAAGGTGCCGTAGATGGTAATTTAGTTATTTTAGATAGTTGGCCATCGCAAGCTCGAACTGTTTATGGCGACCATGAACGTTTTGAACAAACTTATTTTAGCGCCTACCCAGGAGTTTACTTTACAGGCGATGGTTGTCGTCGTGATGAGGATGGTTATTACTGGATCACCGGTCGTGTGGACGATGTACTTAATGTGTCTGGGCACCGCCTTGGTACTGCCGAAATTGAAAGTGCGTTAGTTGCGCATGAAGCGGTAGCAGAAGCTGCTGTTGTAGGTTACCCGCATGATATTAAAGGCCAAGGTATTTATGTTTACATTACGCCTAACGAAGGTATAACAGTCAGCGATGAATTAACTAAAGAGGTACGTAATTGGGTTCGTAAAGAGCTCAGCCCAATTGCATCTCCAGATATGATTCAATGGTCACCTGGTTTGCCAAAAACACGTTCAGGCAAGATTATGCGTCGTATTTTACGTAAAATCGCTGCAAATGAGCACCAACAACTCGGTGATACGTCAACGCTTGCCGATCCTTCAGTTGTCGATGAACTAATCGAGAACAGATTAAATCGTTAAATGTGCGTTAAAAACTTGATTACAAGTTGATTCTAAACGTAGTATATCGGCTGTCAGTAAAGGTTTTAAACCTAACTGGCAGCCGAATTTATTAGGAGTGAACCATGAGTCAGTTTTTAATAGCGGACGATCATCCGTTATTTCGTGAAGCACTAAAGGGCGCACTGAGCGCAAAATTTGAGGGTTTAGCCGTTTTTGAATCATCCGATTTTGACAGCACACTGCAAGTGTTAAGCGAGCAAGAGGATCTTGATATATTACTGCTAGACCTTCACATGCCAGGTAATGGTGATTTATATGGTCTTATTCGTATTAGAGAAGAATACCCAAGCTTACCTATTGCCGTTGTTTCGGGTAGTGAAGACGTGAATATCGTTTCTAAAGTAATGGGTTACGGCGCTATGGGTTTTATTCCTAAATCATCATCGTCTGATGATATTGCCAGTGCAATTAACCAAATACTTGAAGGCGATACATGGCTACCAAAAGAGCTAAAAAACAAAGTAGCTGAAATTGAAGGTGAAGATAGAGAAATAGCAGCGCAAGTTGCCTCATTAACGCCTCAACAATACCGAGTGCTGCAATATCTGCACGAAGGTTTACTTAATAAGCAAATTGCTTATGAACTGCACATATCAGAAGCGACAGTAAAAGCACATATTACAGCCATATTTAGAAAACTCGGTGTGTACAATCGTACCCAAGCCGTTTTAATTGCCGCTAAATTAAAGCTCGAACCAATAGAGCAGGCATAATTTACATTTAAAAAGTTATTAGCTTATTTATGATAAAAAAATGCCAGCAACAATGCTGGCATTTTTTATATGTAGAATAATTAAGCAGTTGGATTAATGCTAAGAAAACACCACGGTTTTATTACCATTAATAAATAGCTTATGCTCTGAGGCAAGTTGAAGTGCTTTACAAAACACTGTTTTTTCAACATCTTTGCCCATTTTAGCCATCATTTCGGCGGTATTAGCATGTGTAACGCTGGTTACATCTTGCAAAATAATAGGCCCTTCATCAAGCTCATTATTAACAAAGTGAGCGGTAGCACCAATAATTTTTACACCGCGCTCAAATGCTTGATGATAAGGTTTAGCCCCTATAAATGCTGGCAAAAATGAGTGATGAATATTAATTATTTTACCTTCAAATCGACCCACAAATTCAGGACTTAAAATACGCATGTATTTAGCAAGACCAATAATGTCAGGATTGTAACTGGCAATTAAATCGCCTACCTTTTTATCATGTTCGCTACGGGTTAACCCTTCGTGCGATACAACATGAAATGGCACACCAAACCCTTTAGCTAGCGGCTCTAAATCAGCATAGTTAGCAATTACAGCGAGTACTTCAATATTAAGAGTTTGTTCAAATTGCTTTAACAGCATACCACCTAAACAATGAGCTTCTTTAGTTGCCAGTAAAACTACTTTAGTTTTTGCGCCGCAATGTAGCGCAAGTTTAGCGCCTTGTGGCAACAGTGCGCGTAATTGATCTAAAAAGTCGCTTTGTGGCTCACCTGTAAGCTCTGTACGCATAAAAAATCGCTGCGCGTCTTTATCTACAAATTCGTTGTTACGCGTAATGTTTAAATTATTTTTATGGCAAAGCCCTGTAATTTTAGCTATTAAGCCTACATCATCAGCACATTGGGTGGTTAGTATATAGCTCATTGTCCTCATTCTTACCCTGTAATTAATCCTTTCATTATTTGTGTTTTGGCACATAAAGCAAGGGCTTTGTGAACTAATCCAATATTAATCATGTTGTTGAGTGCAAAAGAGGTAATAAAGTTAAAAAGTATTGAATAGAGGTTAAAAAAAATGCCACCTAAGTTAACAAGGTGGCATTTATAAAAGTTATCTAGGTTTGAGGTTAATTAACCCTTGGGCTCGGGAGATAAGTTTTCTTCTTGTCTTAAATACCCGGCAGCTTCTTCATCATCTTTCGCTATTGCTTGCTGAGTAGGTATAGCGCGCGTTTGTTGGTTTAGTTGATGTATTTGTGACGCATTACCTAAATCACGCTCACTGGTGATTGAGGCGATAGATTCGCGGTCTTTTAAGAATGAAATAACGTCTTTTTTGATTGCTTGTAATTGTCCTTCGTCTTTATGCATTTCCATAATGTGGCGAGGATGTTCAAGGTTTTTCATACCTGTTGCAGCAAACGTAGTAGAGATAACACGAGAAACAATAATCCAAGGCGTTATGCTACTGCGTACTAAAGTATTTTCTGAGCGGGTGCTATCGTGAATACCAGTACCTGTTGATATTTTAGACTCAGTAAACGTGCCTTCACATTTAAAGTACACAAGCAGTGACTCAAATTGCATTTCTGCAAAAAATAGATGCGCTGTGTTTGCAAGTAACTGCGCAAATGCTTTAATAAGTACGCCTATTAGCAATAAGTGAAAGCTTGTCATTAATAGCTCACTAAATTGAATGACATGTTGGTTATTAAATGCCTGTTTAAAACTATTAATATTTGCCGCATCAATGTAATGGTAAATATTAATAAACGAATACGCTAAAAGTACAGTAAATGCTAACGCTACAATATAAAGTAAGTTACCGCTCACCAAAGCAAGTAATCTCGCGAGTGTAAAGTTTTTACCTAAGTCCATTGAGTGCAGTTTAGGCTGAATCTCTTGGATCATTTCACCTTTAAAACCGCCTTTACCTTCTATTTGTTCTTGAAGCTTAGGGTCTAATTCTCTGTAAACTCTGTTAGGTACTTCTTTATAACGGCGATTAGCCATTACTAGGTTATCGAGGTTTATGAAAATCTCGTCTGGATGAACAGACTCTTGCCAGTTTTCACGTAGTTCAGATACTTCAGCTGAAGGGGTAACTGAATTTAAACGCGCTTTAATCATGATAAAAGCAAGCACACAGCTTAGAGTTGCTAATATAATAATTGCAATTAAGTACATTCCAGCATGAAGACTAGGTAGTTGCTCAAGCCAGCTATCTATTTCTTGTTTACTAATGTGCTGCTCTTTCATCAACCATGACATAGAAAGACCAATAGCGATGGGTAAAATAAAAGATAAAGAAATAATTTTAGCAAGCGCACCAGTACCAAGTGCTTCAATATTCTTTTCTGCATTTCGAGAGATAGGTTTACCTGTAGAGCGCCAAGAAAAAAGCACGTAAAACATTAATATTGCACTATAAACCGGAAATGCTAATTCCCCAGCTTCACCGGTAAAGCCCGACAAAGATACAAATGCAACAAGGCCATAAGCAATAAGGGCGACAAAGGTGCTTACCCATGAGCCAAATAATCGCTGGGCAACATTTCGGATAGGATATGGTAGAAACAATAACTTAGGGATTAAGCTGTGAAGTAAGCGTGATAAAAAACCATTAGGCTCTTTAAATGTACTGTTTTTACGACCAACCAGCATTTCTTCAAGTGATTGCGCTGTGTAGGCTACTTCTTTTTGTTCTTCTTGAGCGGTTGATGCTTGCGATTTACTGTAGTTATAAGCAAGTGAAGTTGGGTGGTTTCTACCTACAAAGTATTTAAGTGTTGCATAAATACCTGACGATAGTGAGCGAATGCCGAATGCTAAAATAAGCATGCCAAACACCATTAAAATCCAACCTGCGGTTGTATCTTCTTTCACAGAGCCTGCAGCAATAACAAGTAAACTAATACCTGCTATAGACTCAATGAGTCCTCTTAATGCTGTTACTTTACCTTCCAGTTTGAAGGGGTTTTTTAGTCCAAGATCAATCGATCCATAATCAAAAGCCATTGAATTCTCCATTTAAACAGCACCCCAATTGCAGGGGACAAAGTGTAATTAATCTGAACTTAGGATAATAAATCTATCTCAAGTAGCTTTTTTAGCGCTAAGTGCATCGAGTTTAATCGTAATAGACTTGTTGCTGGCGCGTAAGTTCGACCTACTTTTACGAAAACCTAAATAGAATTATTAATATATATTAAGTATTTATAATTGTTGTTGGTTTTTTATTATATATCAATAATCTTGTTCAGTTTAAGGTTATTTTAAAGTGATACATTTTATATTCCGACGCATGCTTAAATATAACTGGAGGGTTAATGAAGCTAATTTATGTAGACGATAATTTACCAGGGATCACTCGTAAACTTAAACAGAAAAGTTGGCTTTACTTTGATCCAATCGGTAAGCAAATAAAAGAGCAAAATGTGATTGATCGTTTGAATGGATTGGCATTTCCGCCAGCCTATAAAAACGCTTGGTTTTGCCCAGAAGAAAACGGACATATTTTAGCGACAGGATTTGATAGTAAGGGGCGAAAGCAATACCGCTACCATCCTGAATTTAGGGCGCAACAAGAAGCAAAAAAATACCAAGCATGTGGAGTATTTGGTAATAAACTCCCTTTGTTAAGAGCGCGTTTAGAAACAGACTTACAAGGCGATGAGCTTAATATTGAGCGCACTTTAGCGGCAGTTGTAAGACTTATGGATTTAGGTGCATTGAGAGTAGGTAACGAGCGTAACGTAAAGCAAAATAAAAGTTTTGGTGCTACAACATTACGAACACGCCATGCAAAACTCACGGGCAAAAATATTCAGCTAAAATATCGTGCCAAATCAGGTAAAGAACGTGAAGTAAATATAACCGACAGGGTGCTTAGCCATGTTATAAAAGACTTGCAAGATTTACCCGGGCAGCATTTATTTCAGTATATAAATGAAGGTGAGCGCACAAATGTAACATCAAGTGAAATAAATCAATACATTCAGCAAATAATGGGCGAGGAGTTTAGTGCAAAACACTTTAGAACTTGGCGAGCAAGCGTTATTGCATTCAAACAATTAGCTAAAGCTAAAGGGGCGCTTACTTTAAAAAGCATGCTTGATAGCGTATCTGAGCAACTTGGTAATACTCCCGCTATAGCACGCAAATCTTATGTGCATCCCGATTTAATTACGCTGTGTAAAGAAGATGAAGATACTCAAACTGCGTGGAGAGAGTCCCTTTCATTACCACGAAAAACAAAGTACTTGAGTCGTTATGAACGTGGTTTTTTAGCTTTTTTAAAAGATTAATTGCCATAGCAACTTTACACACTTGAGCATATTAATTACATATTCTCTAATTTAATTTATTAACGTTTAGAATAAGGGTTTTTAAAAAGTCATTAAATTTCAATTGTTTATTTTGAAACTTTAATTTGGCATTACCGTTGCACCTCCAGAGTACTACTTAGTGGTAAGTACAAAAGCATTTATCAACGATATTTAGCGAGGAGGTACACAGTGAAGGGGTTATTTTCAAATCAAGCGCTTACTAAAGCAAAGGGCTTTACTTTAAAAACTGCATTGTTTATTGGCATGAGCGGCTTATGCTCAGCACCAACACTCGCTGCCAATGAGCTTGAAAGTGTGGTACTCGCTAACTCTTCACTAACTACTTATAACTCACAAAATTACATGCAAGCTGATGACACCTACTACTTTGACCAATATTCAGCGCAGTTAATTGAACGTACAGAAAAAGCCATTAATTGGTATCAAGAAATAGTTAACAAAGGTGGTTTTACACACTTATATAACGATGAATTGCTTGAACTAGGCAGTAATAATAAACAGGTGAGCTTACTTGCACAGCGTTTATATCAAGAGCGTGACTTAAAAACTAATGTGTGCGACGAAGCTATATGCACGTTTGATAAAGATATAGAGCAAGCTGTTAAGCAATTTCAAAGCCGCCATGGTTTAAAAGTTGATGGCCGAGTGGGTAAGCGTACTTTTGCATCGCTTAATGTGCCCGCACAGCAAAAACTCGATAAATTAAAACTTAACTTTTATAGAATAACTAACTTTGCAGGCGCAAGTGATGAGCAGTATGTGTATGTAAATATTCCTGAATACAGCTTACGATTTGTAAAAGCTGGCGATGTAAAATTAAAAAATAACGTAATTGTAGGTAAACCGAGTTGGGAAACACCTGCATTTAGCGACGAAATAGAAAAGTTTGTAGTTAATCCTGAATGGCGTATACCCACCTCAATTGCCACCAAAGAAATTGCTCCAAAGGTAGCCGAGGATCCTGACTACCTTGTAAAAAATAATATTGAAATTAGAAAAAACAGCTACCTAGACTCACAAACTGTTAATCCAAGCAACATTGATTGGGATTCTATTAAGCCGTACCAATTTGATCACTTTTTAGTAAAACGTGCTGGTGAAGAAAACCCCCTAGGGGAAGTTAAGTATTTATTCCCCAATGCCGAAGCAATTTATGTTCACGATACACCAGCAAAACACCGTTTTAGCCAAGCAAACCGAGCCTTATCGCATGGCTGTATAAGAATAGAAAAGCCTTTTTCGTTAGCGCGTGAAATTATTAAGCACGAAGGAGAAGCGCAAACACTCAATAATATGGACAGCGCACTTGCTCAAAACAGTACTCAGACGTTTTATTTAGATGAGCCTCTTCCTATTCATTTAGTTTATTGGACTGCATGGGTTGACGAAAATAAGCTGGTTAACTTTAGAGATGACATATATCAACGCGATAAAAAAGCACTATTAAAAAATGATGAACAGTCGGTGATTGCCGCTTTGTTAAAAAATAAATAATGAGAGGGTTTATGCAATTTATTCATTATATTTTTATCGCCATATTCACAATTATATTTAGCAATAGTGTATTTGCTGCAGCGCCTACAAAGCCTGCACATCAGGTAGTTGATATAAAAAACAAAGCCAACTTTGAAGATGCAGAATTTAGCCTAAAAATTAACGACATAGTTATGCCATATTCGGTGTTTTCAGTATTTGTAATGCCCAAAGAGCAAGTTGAGTTTGAAGTGCTTTTTGCGCAATCAAAAAACGCTTACACGCTAATTAATACTCAAGGGAAATCTAAGCTTACAAACACCAACCGCTGGCAATGGCAAGCACCCAAAGAGCCCGGTTTAACAACGGTAATTATTGAGTCGCCCGATAAAAAACAGCGTATGAAAATCAACGTATTTGTAAAAGTACCGGCAGACAATGTTGAAGGAGGAAAGCTCAAGTATTACCACATTGGGCACTATCCTAAACCTTCACAGATTAAAGACGCTTCATACTACATAGTGCCCGATGGCTTTGTTAAGGTAACGCCTGAAAATGAAAACGTAAAAATATCACCTCACTTTTCACTAAAGGAATTTGTTAGTAAGCAGCGAAGTAAGTACCCAAAGTATTTATTTTTACAAAATAAGTTGTTACTTAAACTAGAAAAAATACGCAAAGAACTGATTTTAGAAGGTATACCGGTTAGTAATATGGTGGTTATGAGCGGTTATAGAACTCCGTACTACAACAAATCAATTGGCAATGTAAAACTTAGCCGACATGTATTTGGTGATGCTGCCGATATTTTTATAGATAACGATGGCAACTACCGTATGGATGATATTAATAATGACGGTAAGCATTCAATTGGTGACGCTAAAGCGATGGCCGATATAGTGGAGTCGTTAGCTAGACGTGAATCATTTAAAGGTTTACTAGGTGGTTTAGGTATTTATGGGCCTAAGTCGCACAGAGGCGCATTTATACATGTTGATACGCGTGGCTTTAAAGCGCGATGGGTGAGTAAGTAATGGCAGCGTCTACGTCATTTAGCATAATGCTAAACCAGTTAAATCTAATTGTACGAGAGATTAGCTAAGCCAAGGTAGCTTGGTTTTTATAAGCCCTTTGTTTATTAACATTTTATATCTTTACTGAGCTAGTCTTTTTTGCTTTAAACTGAGGCGCTTATATGAGCTATAAACATGGTGTGTATCAGCCGCTTTCCAATAATTAATTATTTTAATTTTGTACGAAAAGCTTTAAATATAAAGGCTGCATAAGCAGCCTTTATATTGTGCTATTGCAGCATAAACGTTTCGTATTCTAAATCTTCAAATTGTTTAGAAAGCCAAAATAAGCCAACAACAGAGGTAATAATAGTTGAGAGTGCAAAGCCGTAACCATAAAACTGCGGCCCAAAAGCGATTGATAGCAAAGTTAAAACAACGTTTATTACCAAAAATAGCCCCGCTAAAAATAGGACGGTTGAGCGTTTATCTAAATAAAACAAAATATTTAAAATAGACAAAAATATAACTTGTACACCCACACCAACTACATCAATAAATAAAAGCGTTTTATAGTTTGGATCAATACCAATAAAGGTAAGTATTTGCTCGCCCCATAATAATAAGCAGGCAACGGTAATACCTTGAATTTTAAATATATCGTATAAACCGGCACGTGCAGTTTGGATCATATTGTCTTTTAAATAGTAAATTTCTTCTAACGATGAACCCTCTCGAATAGCTGTGTAAAAACGGTCGTATTCTTCTACAAAGTCGGTTTCCATTTTTACTAAAAATACTGCCATACCGGGAATAATAGACAAATAGGCTAAAAATATAGGCAAGTCGTAAATTGGGCTGGCTCTTAACGTGCCAATAATTTGAATTGATGTGCTTGGTGAATACCAAAAAATGATTTTATCAGCCCACACACCAATGTTATAAAACAGACCACAAAAGAATAGGCTGTAATACACTTTTTTATTGCTTAAAAAGTCAAAGCTTATAAGTTTTTCACCTGGGTAGCGGCGAATAATCATAAACAAAAAGCTAAAAAAGAGCAGAGCTTCGCCTGCAAAAAACGCAAAAAATAAGCCGTCTAACTGCCAGTCTCTTAATAAGTATGCAAGTAATACCATAAAGGCGTAACCACTTAGCATGGTTATTAAAATTAACCGGTATTCTTTCATACCTGATAGAAAAATAGCGCCAAGCCACTGATTACATAAGCTTACAAAGGCACCTAAAATTATAATCTTAGTAACAACGGGTATAGGGAGCATAGGCCATACAGCCAAGCTTACCAATAACGCGGCTATTGTTGTTATAAGTTGCGCACCAAGTAAATTAGGCAGTACCTTTGCCTCTTCTTTTTGAAAAAATAAATCGGCAATAAATCGAGTTAGTAATAACTGCAAACCACCCGTTAAAATAAGTGAGGCGGCCATCATGTAGGTAACAAGCGTTAAAAATTGAATAATAAGTACTTTAGGTAATACAATTCCCAAACTTAAAATACCAATAAGCATTAACGCTACAATAGAGAGCAGCCAAGGGCCTGAGCCTATTAAACCTGCGTAGCCGTATGCTTCAAAAACTGAGAGCAGGGTATTTTTTTTGAGAATTTTTCGTATCTCAAAACCTATTCCAGCCATGCTATTGTATCCTTATAAAGTTTATCGTAACGGGCAAACATGTGGCTCTCGTCATAAAATTTTTGTACGCGGTCTAAACCACTTTTTTGATACTCAAGCCAAGCTTGCTCATTTGTTAGCATGTTTGATATTTGCTTTGCTGTGTCGTTCGGAGAAGCAATTGGGACAACTTCACCGGCTTTACCTAACGCTCTATCTTCATCGGTTCCGCCTTCGATTATTTCGCGGCACGAGCCAACATCACTAGCAAGTACAGGCACACCAGCCGCCATTGCCTCTAAAAGCACTAAAGGCTGCGCTTCAGAAATCGAGGTTAAAGCTACAATTCCGAGCTGAGGCAAAATTTTAGTAATATCTTGCATACCTAAAAACTTAACACTGTTTTGTAAATCAAGGCTGCCTACCAGTAGCTCACACTCTTTGTAGTATTGTGGATCTTCTTCGAAAGGGCCGATGATCCAGCCTTCGACCTCTGGTAATATCGATTGCGCTTCTTTAATCGCACGTATAAAGGTTTTAATATCTTTTATAGGCACTACACGTCCAATTAACCCAACAACCGGTGGTATCTGTTTTGGACGCTGATCAAGCGCTTCAATAAAGCGCACTGTTTTAATGCCATTAGGCACAACAAATGCTTTTTCAGGTGCTGCACCATCTTTTATTTGGCGCTGCCTGTTACCGTCGTATAGCGAAATGATCTTATCTGCTTCTTGGTATGTTGTTCGGCCAATTTGCTCAAAAAAGCTGATCCACATACGGCGAATAAAGCCCATCTCGGTATTTAATTTTTTACCTAGGCTTTGTTCTGACTCTTTGATCCAACTGGCTTGAATAAGATCTATTTTTCTCTCTTTGGTGTAAATACCATGCTCGGTCAACAAAAAGGGAGTATTACTTATTACACTGGCGCCAGCTCCTAAAATACCCGCATACCCGGTAGATATTGAGTGAATAAGTTTAACTTTAGGAAGCCCTCGTGCAATTTCGGCTATTTTAAATAGCGGCTTATATAAATTGCGATATGACCAAAAAAAGTCAATAAAAGAAGATTCATCACAAAAAGTTGAATAATAATTAGTGAGTACTTGCCATGAAGATTCACTATATAAAAAGTCGGCTTCATTAATACCGTCTTTTTTAGCTAAAGTTTCAAATGCAAACTTTAATAATTCAGTCGGGATTGGCTCGTTACAATCTCTAAAATAATTTTGTAGTTGCTGCCAAAAATCAAAGAGTTCTTTTTTATATTTAACCCCATGCTTAGCTTTTATTTCAGAGGTATCATTTTGTACTAAATAATGAACATGCAGCTTGGTAACGTTTTCAGGCAAGGTATATTGAATCTCGCCATAATGCTCTGGCGCTCCACCTATAAAAACAAGCTCAAAGTTATAATGAGGTAACCCTTCAATTATTTGATGAACCCAGCTAGATACGCCACCACGCACATAAGGGTAAGTACCTTCTAAAAGCAGTAAAATGTCTGCATTTTTGTTACTCATGCCAATACTCCTGTAAATGACGTAATTCACTGCCCTTAGGTTGTTCTGGGAGTTCTTTTAAGTAGCGTTTACAGTCGTCAAACTTGTTCATACAAAAGGCAACTTCGGCTTTATAAGGGAGAACATGACGCCTTGCCATGCCCGACTCAGTTGCTTTGAGTAGGTACTCATGGGCTATTTCGTATTTGTCTAAGGCTAAAGATATACGCCCTAAAAATATAAAAGTTGCAGGTGTTTTTATGTGCTTAATACTTTGCAATGCAAGTGCTTCTGCTTTTTCTAAAACGTATTTACGCAGTGCGCCTTGTGCTAAGCCTAAATAGCTCAGTTCCCAATAAAGTTCGGCTAGCTGTTTTTGTAAATGACTCAATTTTGGCTGCTTAGTTGTAACTACTATTTCTTGCTGGTACAAACTGATTTTTTCGTTAAGTTTGATTTCTTTACCATCAAGGGTTGAGTAGGCGAGTAGTCGAATATCATCTTCTAAATCTTTAAGTGCTAGCTTTAAAATAGGAATAGCTTGTGAGTCACTCATGTGACGAGCCGCCATTACAGCACTTAAACGCTTGTTTGGCTCATTAGCGTGCTTCAAAATTGCTTTAAGTCCGCCCATAGAATAGGTTGGATTTGCTGATATTGCTCTGGCTTCAAAAGGAAGCTCAGGTATTTTATGCTCCTCTATTTCTATCTCGTCATTCTTGAGAGGTTTACAAAGAGCAAATGTAAGTGCTACTACAACACCTATAATTCCATGTACTGGTAATGTAAGCAATAATAAAAACATGAGTAGCAAAGAGCTATAAGGAGTCGTTTTGTATTTTTTAGGTATAAAAACATAACTAACAATAGCAAAAAAGATGCTAGCAATAGCATGCAATAATATAGCTAAAAACCAATTAGGTGTTTCCAGTACTTCTATTAGTGCAAAGTACTGACAAATAAACCCTAATATAGCCGCTACAATAATTATAATCATGAAAGTGAAACCAATCTCTTTATGTCATCTGAGCTTATAGGTAGTGCAAGTTGCTGCTCAATAACAATATCAAGCTCAGCTAAAGTGCTACCAGTGCGCTCTTTACACCAAGTGTTCATTCGGGCGATAAACCCTGCTTTTTCAAGTTCATCAGCTAATGGCATCAATAGCAGTAATACCTGATTTTGATTATCGTACAAATAAATGTCTAAACCACGGCGTGCTTCACTTAAATAACTCATAAGTTGAGTGGATTTATCAGTAATATTATTAGCTTTTATTTTTAGTAGCTGCGATGGAATGTTGTATCGTTTTGCTTCTTTATTCGCACGTTTAACTTGGCGAATAAAGTATGGATACTCTTCATAAGTCATTACTGGGTTTGTTATTTCATGGCGCAGTAAATCGCCTATATGCCCAGCCATTACAGCAAGTAATGTTAGAGTTGTATTTTTAAGCGCAAAAAATTGTATTCTTTCAACCAAAATAGCGCCGTAAATAGTATTGTTTACGTCGATAAGTGGGATTGCCATATGGTATTTACTTATACCCGATGATGCTTTTTCGTCTTTTACCGATACTAATTCTTTTTCTTCGATCATTGCTAATATAAGAGGATCGTTTTTAGCTATTGGACTCATTTTACCTATAGAGGCAAGTGGTGGCTCTAAAACACTGTCGTTTTCAACTTTATATAACCCCGCTCTTTCTAGCGAACCGTACTCAACAAACAAGTCGATTATTTTTTGCGCTGCGCTATCAAGTCTTCTTTCTTTTAATAGCCCGATAGAGGTTCTTACTGCTTGTAGTGATTCACGTAAACTTAACGTATGGCCAGCTAGCATTTGCTCAATTCTATCGTGAGATGAATTAATTAAATGATACTGACGAGTAAATGTTTCAAGACGATCTGTTACGTACTCAAGCTGAATACTTTGCTGTTGATTAGTACGCTCCCACACATCTCTAAATTCGCCTGTGATCATAATTACAATAATGTAGCCAATCATAGCGTTAATATTGAAGTCGCTTTGCGGTGATAAAATATTTGCTTGAAGTAAAAAAAGTTGGCCAACAAGCAAACATAAAATACTAATAAAGCCTTTTGAAAAGCCATAGCGTAAAGAAACTAAAAGTGGGCCAAGTACAGGCCACGAAAACCCTCCCTCAGTCCAAAATGGGTCCTGTGCGTTAAATAATACAGGCAGCCCTAAAGCAAGCGCGGTAAATATAAATACCTCAGCCCATATTTGTAGCCCAGGAACGTCTCTTGGTCTAAGGAAATGTGTTTTCACTCACTAACCTCTATATAAGAAATTAAATCGGCAATCACATCTTGTGCTGTTGCTGCAATGCTATCGCGGCCCCAGCCACTTTTAGCAATAGTACCTGTCCAAACTGGTGTGGTTTGTCCATTTACAGTGAGTGATAATGTAAGTGCAACAACAGGTTCGCCATCAAGCCCTGCTTTATAGCGCCACTCTTCAATGCTGCCTGTTAGTACATAGTCAGCTTGTTGAGTGCTTAACCATTGCATAGCATTGTCTAAACGGTATTGATCATCCAGTGGTGGAAGCTCTTTGCTGTTTACGCGAGGTGCACGTATTAGAGTTGGTAATTTATTTTGTTGCCAAATACTGGCTAAAATATCTTCAGCACGCTCACCGGCAAGCGGTGTTTGAGCATGATTAACAAGCGGCATTAGTGCCACTGTTTTTGAAGGGCTAAGCTCTATATCATCAGCAACTCTGCTGGTGGTACATGCTGATAATAGTAATACCAAACACGGTATAATTAAACGAAACATACTCTCTCCTAACATTAAAAATGTACGTAATAACCTAATTGTAATTGTGTATCTGAGTTACCCACTTTATTACTACTTTGGTAACCCAGCTGTAATTTAAATAAATCATCGCCCAGTACAGACCAACCTGCGCCACTTGAAACTGATACATCTACTGTATCGTTAAGTGTTTGATAGCCAGTACTTATATCAAATAACCACGAAGGGCTTGCGCCTAGGTATGGTGGTTCTAAAGAACCAGTTGAAGCAAATGAGGTCCCTAGTGCAAAACGTCTAAATGGTTGAAGGTCAACTCTTAGCGGTCTTCTGCTTGCATCTGTATTTATTAATGCATTAACACGTTCAAAGTCTTGCCATTGCGCACTAAAATAAGCGTTCCAAATTGGGCGGTCTTTTAAAATACTGTATTGGTAACGAGCATTATATTCTTGGCCGTTTATTAGTGAGCTGCCATCGCTTCTTCGAGAAAAAGACATCGCTGCTGCTGATAGCTGTACGTTTTGTCTACCATCAATATTGTAGTTAACATAGGCCGTGGCTTTATCTAGCTGAGCATAGCTAAGTAGTGCTTTTGATTGGCGGTTTTCAACATTATATTCAAGCTTTAAACCTACCTGTGTTCGTGAATCCCATTGATAACGAGAGTCTAAGCTAAGACCTTGGCGGCTAACTAAGCTGCCTTGGTGCGAATCTATTTTTGCATCAAAATACCAACGACCAAAGGTCATTTTATCTTCTATCGCAAACAGTAATCCGTTGTTATCAAGGTTTTGCTGATTACTTAAACTTAATTTCCATTGCCCATTAGCATAAGGAAAATAAACGTTTACATCGTACTGGCTACTGTTTAAACCAGCCTCTGGCGATAGGTTAATTTCAAGCGCTCTAAAATAGGATGAGCGTGCATTTCTAAGTAAACTCAATTGCGATTGACTTGGTTCTTCAGTGAGTTCTTCGTACCAACGTTGCATGGTGGCATAGGGTTGTTTTAAATAGAGTAGGGCGTTTAGCTCATCTAATTTGCTTAGTGAACCCTCAGCTATAAGCTGTTTCGCTTTATTAAACTCGCCGTTGGTTATATAAAGTTGTAGCTTTTGCCATGGCTCTAATTTTTGTGCAGCCCTGCGCGCTAACCACCAGTTTGTTTGAGGTTCACCAATAGTGTCGGGGGCAAGTTCTTCCATTGTGTTTAATTGCATTAAATGAGGAACTGCCATCGCGCCCGCCCAGCGGAACATTAGGCCTCTGTAGGCATATTTATCTTTAGGTAAGTGTTGCAGTAAATAGTGATTAAGTTCAGCAGCATTTGCATAATAGCCAAGTTGTTTCATTACACCGGCTAAGTTAACCAGTGTTGTTAAGTCACTTGGATCTGCAATGGCCAATTTACGCAAATAAAAGTAGGCACTGTTATATGATTTTTCATAAATAGATAGGCTAGCTAAGAGTTGCGTCCACGCATAGGAAGTGTCGCTTTGAGAATAGCGCGTTAAAATGCGGCCAATCATTACAGTGTCATGCATTTGCAGCGCTAACCAACCTTGTGCAAGCACAACATCAGAGTCATATTCGCTTAATTTAGCAGCGCGGTTTAAAGTTGTATAAGCTGAATTTAAATCACTTTGGTTTTGATACCAATTAGAAAGAATTAACCAAGCAGGATAGAGAGCTTTATTATATCGTTGTTTATCAAGTTCAGCATGAATACGTGCAACTGATTTAGCATCATTTACTTGTGTGCTTAATAATGCAATTTGAATCAATTGACGGTCAGTTTGCGACTCACTTTTCCATAAATAATCAAGAAGCTCCTGAGGCCTACCTTCAAAGCGCAATTGTTGGTAGTGCAGCATGTCGCCTACGCTTAAAGGGCTTATTTGTTGTAACTGCTCTAATGCATATAGCTCATGAGCTTTGTCTTGGACTCGCATTGCCATGTCTACATTGGCACTCCAAAACTCATCGTCAGAACTTTCATGTTTGTTTTTTAGTACTTGCAGAGCTGTAGAAAAGTCATCTTCTAGCCAAAATGCGCGGGCAATCCAAAGTAAATCTTCTTCATTTTTAGGCCCTTTATATGTAGGCCACAAAGCTCTTAATGCTTTTAAATTACCAGTATCGTGAAGTACTTTTGCTTTCCAATATTGTGATAATGCACTTTTACCATTTATTTGCTCAAAGCGTTCAATATTATTTAACTCTTGCTTTGTGTTACCAATAAATTCGTTAGCTTGCATCCAATTAGCAAAGCCATTTCCTTTTAGATTTCTATTTTGGGCTTTATATTCGTATATATCATTAGCATCTTGGTATAAATATAAAGCGGTGGCATCGTTAATACTATCGGTAAGCATCGAAGGGGTTACGGCTTTGTTAGACATTAGCCATTTAAACTCTCGAAGTGCCTCTTTAGGCTTGTTTTGCCAGCGCTTTATCTTCCAATTTAATAAATGTAGCTCTTTGTCATCTGGGCTTTGTAGTAATAACTTTGCAAGTAATTGCTCAGCCCCTTTTGCATTTCCATTTGCTAAACGCAGGTGCATTGCTTGTGTTAAGTACTCGCTGTTATTTGGCTCGCTCTTTAATAAGCTTTCAATGGCTTGAGCTGCATCTTCTGTGTTGCCAGCCAAGTTTGCTAAATAAAGGGTGCGTTTAACATCGGCTTTGTCACCGTAGGTGTTCCACCATGCATAAGCTTGAATCGGATTATTTGCGCCAAGTGCAGTTTCAATCGCTTTAGCTGCAATGTCAGCATTTATATTTGTTTTATAAATAGCGAATGCTTTGTCAGGTTCCCCTGCGCTTAACCAGTAATCGGCTGCAAGGAGTGGCTGTTTATTTTTTTGATAATACTGAGCAACTTTTGCGTTTAACCCAACGGCTTTTGCAACAGTCAGTATTTGTTCGTTCCAATTTTTATGAGCTCCTATTTTTAATGATAGCTCTTCAAAGCGGTCGTCAACTTTAGCACCACTTGCTAGCCATAATGAGTAAAGCAGCTTTATTTCAAGTGTTGCTTTGCGCTCGCCCCTAGGTAGCTTTTCAAGCTCGTTAGTGGCTTGTGAATACTCACTAAGCCCTATATGTAGCTCAACCAATTTTGCGCGAAGCTTTTCGTTGTCGGGCTCTGCATTGAGTGCTGCATTGAGGTAAGATTTCTCAAAGGTATAATCTTGTGAAAGTGCATCATCTTCAAAAAATAAGGTATGGGGAAATAACGCATAAAGTGCAAAACAACTTACAGCTAGTATCGCTAATATTGTTTTTATAGAAATTAACTGAGGGCGCTTTTTAGTATTCATTATAGAGCAGATCCGTTGCAGTTAAGGTAACCATAAAAGTCACCTGTAGGTATTTTAAAATGTGTTAATTTACCCCGATTAATACCTTTGAAGCGCTCACCCAAATTAGATACAAATTCGCAAGAACGTGCATTAATTAAATCAAGTGAAGCGGGCACCCATGCTTTAAAACTAACCGGTCCGTTAACTTGCCAGTTATCAATAACAACATTTGCAGACGCTAAATAAGGTTTTTTACTATTTTGGCTATGATCAAAGCTAAGGCGAGCTATGTTATTTATAATATGTATGTAGTCACCTTTTTCAGTTA
Source organism: Pseudoalteromonas sp. Z9A6 (assembly GCF_011378805.1). Taxonomy (NCBI): domain Bacteria; kingdom Pseudomonadati; phylum Pseudomonadota; class Gammaproteobacteria; order Alteromonadales; family Pseudoalteromonadaceae; genus Pseudoalteromonas; species Pseudoalteromonas sp. Z9A6. Next base: position 4,898 of record NZ_WTKZ01000022.1, on the reverse strand, counting down.
CACCAGATACTCCTTCACTTTGAGCTATGTTTGGCACATCAAAATCGCTAGGTATGCGCAGAGTGCGAATGTACTTTGAGCTAAATAACCATTCATTATTACTGTTTTTTGCAAGTGCAGAAAAGTAAAAATCTTTTGCTACTTTTGCATAGTGGCTTAAATGCACCGGTGTATTTGGCCTTGCTAAAACATAATCAATGTTGTGTTTAAGGGCGTCTAAGCCCGCAAGAACTTCACCTGAATAAAAGTGATAATAAATAGTGTAAGGTTTTAACCTATATGGCTTTTCTGTTATTTCGAATGTTTCGGTTAAGCGTCTAAAGCCGTAATAAGGGCCATGCCATAAGTTTGTGTAAACATTTTCATTTAATATGGGGGCGTAAATTTGATACAGCAAATCTCTTTCAGGGCGACCGATAGGGGAGATGTGAGAAAGGCTTGGGTTATCAGCATTTACATCAGTATTACCACCGTTGACATTTAACACGCCAGCGTCACGAGCAAGTTCAAGTGCTTTTGGGCCAGGTGTTGCATCACCAGACCATAGCATCATTACTGTTTTTTTATTTTTAGGTGCGAGCTTGTCATTAATGTACTTTATCGAGTCGGTAATTTCTTTTTTAAGGCTAATTGTGTTGTAGCTAGGCACGTCTAGATGAAAACCGTAATCTGTGTCGTCTTCATCTATTTTTTTCCGCCCAGATAGGGCTGTCCAAAAATAGGGGTGACTATAAGTGTGTGAAGCAACTTCTACGTAAGGCAGGTTAAAAATACTACGCGCAATGCCTTCGAGTTTGGCACTTTGTTTAGAATGAATACCGCCTTCTTCAATATCAGCTTGGATCACTGATGACGTTAACGGTAGTTTGTAGTGTTTAATTATTTCATCTCGAATTACTTCTGCTGAATAAGGCTTACCTGCGTAGTGGGCAACACTTGTAAATCCATCTCCATCGATATGCAAAGTAAGCATTCGCCTGCCGCTTTCGGTGGTTGTATCTGGCACTAATATAGGTGGTAACCCCATTGCTTGAGTAAGCAATGTACGCGGATCAATAACCCATTTGCTGCCTTCCATCGGAAATGTGTCAATTAACCAAGGAGCGGCCACGACTGCACCATATTTAGTTTTAGCCGCTTGTAAAATACTTATATTATTAGCAGACTTTATTGTTATTAGAGGAGTCGCATCAGTTGCTAATTTAAGTAAGTATGGTTTAACAATAGGGGGAGGTTTTGTTGACTCCCCTTTGAGCCAAGGTGCAAAGCTATCTTGTTTATATGGACCTTCAGGTAGTGTGTTTAACGACTCAATACCTAAGCTTAATAATAATTTAGTTGATTGTGGTAACTCGCCTAAAATGAGTTCTGGTACAACACCTAAATTAGCTTCAAGCCAATTGTTTAGTGTTGGTGTGTAAAACGTATCGCTTGTGGTCCACGAGATAATACCTGCATGCAAGCTAGGATCAACTAAAGGTAAGTCGCGCTTTGCCATATCTATGTAGTCAGGTATATATCCCAAATACTCAATCATGGTCGCTAGTTTTAAATGTACGGTAGTGTAAATGAGTGGCTTTACGTTACTGTTGTACGGAATGAGGATGCGTCTTGGTACTGGTGATATAGTTGATGTACCCCATGTTTGTAAGTGTCCATCAGTTACCCAAGGGGTAAAACCTGCCTGCTTAATTTTTTGCGCCATAGTAAGACGGTTGTCAGGCTGTGTATAATCAATAACTTGTACTTTAAAACCAAGCTTTTGTGCCGTTTTTAATTGTGCACTTAGCCAAGCTTGATCGTTCTCGGTGGTTAATTTGTAGCTATTATTGATTGGGTTGTAATGGCTATATAAACCTTCAGCCACTAAATCGCTGGCTAAACCGGTAAGTCTAGGTAGTAACTCAAAGCCTCGGTTGAGGATAAGGTGTTTATTAAACGTGCCAGACAGACTTTTTATAATTGCGACTAAGCCATTTTGTTGGTCTGATTTACTGTGCTTATCATCTAAAAGTTGATAGCTGTCTAGAGTATCTAAAAACAAGCCACTGAAGCCTCGTGCTTTTAAAGTAGCTGCGTTATTTTGCACATGTTGTTGCCAATGCGTAGATGTTAAATCGGCAATGTGGCTATTCCAATTAGGGTTAACTGCGAGTGAAGACTCACTTTCAATAAACGACTCACCAACACTTAAATAAGCATAAACAGCCATGTCACGCTGTTTAAACCAATTGAGTTCGTGCTCAGTCACAAGGTCAGGCTGAACTACAACGCGAGAATAAAAGGTCATTTCAGCTAATGGCATCGGCGCTGAGTAGTAAAAAGCGATACTATTATTTACAGGCGTTGCGAATGCGTGAGCCGACACTAAAAGTGCAAGGTATAAAATATACTTCATTAATAATTCATTTTTATTAGATTATAACTGTGGCTCAAAGTGATGTGTTCCAATTTTGTTCTAGTTGTTTGGTATTAGGAATATAGGACTATTATATGTTAATGGAAGTTTAATATCCATATGTTCATTATTTATATGAACCTAAAACCAATACTAACATGACTAATGAGTTAACTCATAACATACGAAGCAATCGAGCGGCTCAGTACGCTATCAAATTAATTTTAGATCAATACAGTCGTTAGAATTTTGAATATAACAAAAAGGCTGGTAAATAATATATTGATTAATACAAAGGTCGCAGTGTTTTTAGTGTTCAAATACCTCCTTTGTGACTATAATATCAGCACGCAGAGCAAGGTATGGGTATACTCCCACCAAATTTTTTATTTACTACGTTTTAAACCCAATAAAACATAGTAAACAGTCGTAATTTAACTTTGGCAATTGTCGCTATATATGCATTTATACACCTCGGGGAAAAAATGAGTAATTTAAGCTTGAAAAACAAATTGCTGTTACTAGGGCCTGTTTATCTTTCGAGGTTAAATTTGCAGCAGTATGTTTGGTATTTAGGCAAGGCAGAGCCTATGTAGTGTGGTTATTCCCCATAAATAGGCGATAACACAGCATAAATGCCAAACATGCGCTGCCCGAAGGGTTCTACCCAGGGGCAATTAACTCTTTGTTGCTCGGTTTTTACTTAGCCCACTAGGTTACAAACCTCACGCCGCGATTAAATCGCCCCTAGATTGAACAAATTTTAATCCTGAAAGGTCAACAGGCCCTAGCTATTTTACCGCTAATGCTACTTTTGATCAGCTTAATGCTGAGTTCTTATTATTTAGAGAATAAAAATCAGCAACAAAATTTTGAAGCATTTCAAACTAAGTTAATAAGTGACAAGCAAACGTTACTAAGTACCGAAATTGAAATTGCTAGCAAAATTGTTCGCTATCAATTAGCAAATGGCTCTGAGCAAGATGCTAAAAACGCTTTAAGAGACTTAACATTTGGCCAAGGTGGTTACTTTTTTATATACGACACCAATGGCATTAGTGTTTTTCATGCATTACTAGGTGATGCTATTGAAGGACAAAATAAAATAGGGATGACTGACCCTAACGGTAAAAAAATAATAGTGGGCTTATTAGAGCAAGCTAGAAAAGGCGGCGGCGCTTTTAACTATCATTTTCAAAAACCAAATACCACAGGCTTAGTTGAAAAGATGGGCTATGCAGCAATGATACCAGGCACAAACTGGATGATTGGTACTGGCGCATATATGGATGATATAGATGCAGAGCTACTTAAATACCAAACAACAATGCAAGAGCACATGAATGATAAGGTAATGACCTTATTATTAATTGCTTTGTTTTGGGTTGTTTTAACAATTATATGTGCGTTAGTTGCCGCAAACACAATGGTAAAACCAATACAGCGCATGGCGCAAAGCCTTGACGATATTGCAAAAGGTGAGGGCGATTTAACTAAGCGCCTAGAGATTGATACTAACGATGAAATAGGTCAACTTGGCGAAGCATTTAATATGTTTGTAAGTAAGCTACATGGCATTATTGCTAATGTGGTTGATGTAACACACGATGTAAAAACAGCTTCTGGTGATATAAATACACAAACACGATTAATTGAAGACAAGTTACTTAATCACAATCATGAAACAGACCTTGTTGCGACGGCTATTACTGAAATGTCGGCTACTTCTCATGAGGTGGCTCAAAATACAAACCAAGTGGCAGAGTCAACCCAAGCGGCAACGCAAGAAGCTGCTAAAGCGCAAGAGTGTGTTGATATTTCACTCAGTGAGGTTTCAAACTTAATGGGAGAAATTAACTTAGCTGCTGAACAGGTTGATTCACTCAGTGATCAATCTAAAAAGATTAATAGCGTACTAAGTGTAATTGGTGGAATTGCTGAGCAAACAAATTTACTTGCACTTAATGCTGCAATAGAAGCTGCGCGAGCAGGTGAGCAAGGCAGAGGGTTTGCAGTTGTTGCTGATGAAGTAAGAAGCCTAGCAAGTCGCACTCAAGTTAGCACACTAGAGATTAGCGAAATGTTGAGTGAGCTACATAATTTAGTATCAGATGCGGTTGCTGCAATGCAAGCAAGCCAAAGTAGTTGTAATCGCTCTGTTGAATCCTCTCGTGCTATTTCAGAAAGTTTAGGCGCGGTAACAAGCTCAGTTAGATCAATTAACGACATGAGTACGCAAATCGCGACAGCAGCGCTGGAGCAAAGTAGCGTTACAGAAGAAATAAACCGTAATGTGTTTGCCATTCAAGAAATAGTTAATGAGCTAACTATTTCAAGTAAAACGACCTCTTCGGTCGGTCAGCATTTGGCTGCGCGTGGTGAAAACTTAGGCCAGCTTGTTGGTCAGTTTAAAATTTAACAAAGCTTGAAGCTCTACACTAAAAGCCGCTAATAGCTGTCTCTTGATCACAAGTCTGACTCAAGAGATTTTGCTAAATCG
>NZ_WTKZ01000021.1:0-64406 GCF_011378805.1 Pseudoalteromonas sp. Z9A6 | reverse complement strand
CTGTTTTCTTAATAATACTGAAATGACACAGATTTCTAAACACTACCCGGACACGCAACGCTTGGCTCGTGTTCGTTCCTCACAGAATATAGCCAAGCATTACTTGGCCTCTTAGCGAGGCGTTGAGGCTGTTGAATTACTCTTTTTTAAGAAAAACAGCCAGTTTTATGGGTTCCAAATGCATTAACTTATGCTTTAAAAACGCTTAGAGTTAATTACAGGAACTCGTTTTTAATTGAATTTGGCTGTTGGAGTTATTCTACAGTCTCGTTAGTTTAAAGGAGAACCTGTGGAAGAATTTTGGACAAAACTTGAGAAAAACCCTCGGTTTTTTACTTTCTTTTGGGGGGCTTTAGGCTCATTTGCGGTTTGGCTGATTGTTGAGCACTCAGGTTCGATTCTGCTTTATCTTGGAACGGGCGTATTAGGGTTTTTAACGGATTATATTGATAGTAGATACGCCAGAACAGCAGTTTTACAGAGTACTACGTACTCATATTTTATTTTAAGTCTAATTTTCGTCATTGTTGCGGTCGGCTGGGGAGGAATATCGTCAAAGATATCCACCAGCTTAAAAGGACCGAAAGAAGAAAAAAACGAAAGTGAGGTCAAACCAATTCCAAAGTGGGTTCCTTACGGGTTCCTATTCGTCAAATTATTGGTCTGGTTTTATCTTTTGCTCGCTCTATTATTTCTTGCGGGCGAATCTATCGTATTAAATGCTACATCTGATTTTAAACAGCACGTTCGGATAGTGGCACCTTATATTACAGACCAAGAGGAAGAGGTTATTCTCTCTGAATGGTCTCAGATGGACTCTTTGGAAGACTACAATAATATATATAAAAAACTTATACCTATCGCCAAAGAACATGAGTTGGTGTTAAAGCGTAATCAGAATTACTAAAACTAACAAGGCGCTGTTGGCGGACTGATTTTCCGCTTCGCTCCAAACCAGCCGCAAAGCACGGCGATATATTTTCTCCGAGGTTTTATGAATAAAATTGAAGATTTGTACGGAAACGATCTTGAAACGAAGTATTTTTATATTTTCCCCGTGGAGAGACTTGATTTAAAAAATGAAGAGTCATTTGGGAACATAAGAATCTTTCCAAAAGGCTGTATCGATATTGATGATATGTATAGTAGTACAATTATCATGTCTCAAGAAGATAAAGACAAATTTGATTCAAACATTGAGAAGCTTAAATCAAACCCTTTAATAGTAATTAATGATCAAACTTATGCTGATTACCCTGGGAGCATATCAAGTGATTTGCAAATTATTACTACTGCAATATCTAAAGCCTCTATAATTATCGATTATATTAAATTTGAGTTTTGCTCCTTAGTGGCTCCGAAAACCATGCCAGCAAGGTTAGGGCAAGTTGCATCAGGTGAGACGTTGCTGTTAATGTACAGTGGAAAAGGGAGTCCTTTTACTCGTATCATAGATACTACGATCTACAGTAATACCTTAACGGCGGGTGTAGGTTTAGATATTAACTCCGAAATTTTCACTAATTTTAACTTATTAAATGCTGATATTGGAGAGGTTGGAAACATAGCGAAACAAGCATTGAGAATGTTTTCAAATGCATTGGAAGAAAATGATAATACAGGGAAATTCATCGAAATAATGAGATTGTTTGAATTTATCGCCGATCCAAATAGTTTTACTAAGTTCCAGAAGGTTAGAACAAAAATTGCGGCTCATATAGCCGAAAACAGCTCGGACATTCATAGATTGCAGGAAGAATTTAAATACTATTCTAGCGGTGATAATGAAGATGGATTGCGTACTGAAATAATTCACAATGGTAAGAGTATAGAAATATTGATACCAGAACTTAGTAAACAAACAGACCTTTTCAATAAATTACAGTTATACATAACCAAATGCATTAGAGATCTAATTTGCTTTTACAATAAAAGTTGGGATGAACTCGAAGCTATCAGAGATACAAAATTAGAGGAAGCAAAAAAAAACAAAGTAAAAAATAAAACCGTAAATTACTCCAATACAGCCGTTTTAATTGATGTTAACTTCCTTGCTGAATCAATTGAAAAATTTTCGCCAATGTATAAAAAGCTGCATCCAAAAAGTGATTTTAGTAATTTAAAATTAGAAGAATTAGTTTATCAAGCTTTACGCAACTGTAGAGTGTTAGAGGAAAAGAAAACTTATAAAGTATTTGCCTTTTCTAATTCAATTGATGATATTCCCTTAGTTAAAATACCTGTTTCATCATTAGATGGCGCAAAACTTAAAGGTAATAACTGCCTGTTTGAGCTTGTTGCATTTGCTTTCGAGGAAAAAGAGAAAAAAGTAGAGTCTGTTTTCGAGATTACTCACGATATTTTTCAAGACAAATCTTCTTTTGAATCTTCAGACCTTACTTTTCGAAATGTTGTGTTTATTGGAGATGATCCTGCATATATTGATCTTCTGACAAGCGTAAATGCGAAAGATAACCGAAATTTAACTATTGTAAAATGTTCACATTATTCTCAAATGGAGCATCGAATTCCATTTTTTGATATTGGGCATTTAGTAGGAATGTCATTTGGTCTGTCAGCTAGTCAGCTATGACTATAAGTTAAGAAGTTAAGGGGTCAAATCTTGACTTCATATATCAAAACATAAATCGGTCAAAAGCTTTTGATATAAGCTATTTTTACCCTCTAAAAGCGCAGCGCCTCATATCCTCATTGTGAATTAGTTTTATAAAATAAGATGGCTGTCACTTTAAACGTAAAACATCGGCGAATTTGCACTCTAATACACGCCGATGTCTATAACTTATCTAAGTAAGAACCATACTTTGTAAGGCATTAAGCCTTAGTCTGCTTTACGGTAAAGGCTTATTAAACAGATTGCTAAAAGTAACGTTGCAATCATGCCTGATGCACCAGCAACAGCTGATGGTAGAAATCCATCACGACCAAAGGTAATTAAAATACCATTGGCAAGCACTGCAACACCGCCTGCTAGGGCTGTAAGGCCGCCGATTGCTTTGCCACCTTTAGCTAAGTAAGACAGGCCAAAAACAAGTGCTGCTAATCCCAATAATACTTTAGCTGCATAGTAAATCATGAATGACAAAGAAACCACGCCACCAATTAAAGGTTGTGCGCCTTCTACTGTGCCTGCAACTTTTCCAAATGTAGAAAACAAAGTAAGTCCAATGCTTACCTGCACTATGTTAAGTACTGCACTAAACGCGATAGCCGACCAGCCTAGCTGAGCATTTTTTGCTTGCACCATAGCTGTGCCTGCAAAAGCAACAAGTAAAGTAAATACCAGTGCTTCTAGCCCCCAAGCAACCTGCCTTGAAAAACTAATTTCAGCACTGTAAAGCGCTGAATAAATACCCTGTGATATCGCCAATACCAACAATAACGATGCTGTAATTAGGGTGGTGCGTTTAAGTGTAAATTCCATTATGGACCTCTTTTGATTTTATATTTGACGCTTTTAACAGGTGTTGCGGGTTTGAATGTAGCAAACTGCTTAGTATTTGTATTAAATAGCGTTTATCGTTGTAGGTATAAGACAGGTAAAGCGAGTAAATTATTTCACTTAAACCTATAAAAGTATTAATTAATAACAAACAGGCTCAGGCTATTGCTTTTAATTAAACCTAACTTTGCAAAGCCGCTTTGGTTTAGCCATGCATGTATCTAAAAGCGCAGTGCCTCATGCCCTCTTAGTAAATCAACATTTGATTACCAAGAGGGCACACATTTTGAGTATGTGGTTAAACGGCTTATTACTTATGGCGTTAAGATAAAAACGTAAAATGAGACCAGTCACTTAACGCTGTAATAGTTTGTTCTGTGGGAGGGGCAACATAAATTAAACCTGCAATGGCAATAATTGAAGCTAGCGTAATTAGTTTATTATCGAAGTCAGCTATTTTTAAAGCGGTGCCAAAAGAGCGCTTAATTGTGACATTACTTAAATCCACACTGTAAATTTCATCCAGTAATAAATGAATTAGTCCGCCGAGTAAAATAAACCCACCCGTTAACCAGGCAAAAACGGCTGCTTGTGTGGTTGATTGGTCATTTAGTTTCCATGTTACTTGAGTCGTTAATAGCGCGCATAACAGTATAAATAGTAAAGAGTGGCAACTACCTCTGTGTACTGTGATCCATTCAAAAATAGGTCTAATAATATATTTCATAAATCCGTAAACCAATAACGGCACTACGATTAACTCGATAAAGCTAATTTCAATAATGAGCTCGGTGGTTATGTAATGCAGCACTAGTAATACAGCGCTGAGTGCAAATAAGTTAAAAATAGTGTCGAGTGATGTGGAGTTATCTGAGTCTATGTCGGGTAATAAACCGCCAATAGAGCCTAAAAACCATAACCAAAGTGCGCCGTTTAAATCGATATGGCTTGCAGATAGTAAGGTGGCTGAGGCTAAGCCTGTGATGATTACGGCAGTATTAAGATGAGTATTGAAGTTTGCCATTGTATCTCTTTATGGGAAAAAGTAGGGCATTCTATCAATTGAAAAGTTTATTGTTCAATATTCTTTTTAATTAGATTTTTTATTACTTTGATTAATTGCTAATAGTACGATTTTTATTCTGTATTGTGGTTAGTGGTGCAATCATGTTGTAATTTTTTTGATAAAAATCAATAATACGGACAGTTTTTATTGTCTATTGGCCTTTTGTGTTTTTAATAAAAGCCTTGCTATCAACTTATATAAAACGGCTTAACTGGAATTCACATGAACCAAAATAGATATAAAGCATCGTTTCCTGCGCCTGACATTGGTAGTAACTATTTTGTCTCATCAACTTGGAGCAGTTATGGTTTCTGGGCTCTATTAGCACTGACTCCGCTTGCTCATTACATGATGTACTATACCGAAGATGGTTTAGCGCATGGGGAAGATTTAAACACTTTAGTGTATGTAATACTTGGGGCTATTTCCTTGTTTGTTTTAAATATTGCAGCCCAATCTATATGTTGGTTAGGCAGGCTTTTGGCAGTGGTTTGCTTTAGCATTAGTCTGTTTTTTATATTATTGCTTATTTACCTCAGTGTATATTCACACTTTCCAATTGCTTATTTAGGTGCTATTTCTTATTTTGGGTTAGCTCGTATTTTTATAATGTAGATAGTAAAAAGATAGCACAATTTATTAAATTACCAACTTAAGCATTACAGTGGCTTATCAATTGAATACAAAAACATAACATCCCCTTAAATTTTGTACTTTGTTAAGCGAAGTACTGGGACATAAGAAAAGCAAGACGGAAAATTTGTGTTATCTATTGTTATAAGTGGCGACAATATAGATTATGAATAGGGCGGTTTTTTGATATTACTAAACTTAAAACGTGTTGGTTACTGGATGAGCTTTATTTTTATAAGGCTGCTTAAATTTGGCAGCCTTTTATATTTAAAACGTTAAAAGCGCTTACTTAAAATGGTGCGTAGCCATCATTTGGTTTGTTAGGGTTAGTCCAGCGCTGTTTAGCATCAACAGGAATGCGTGGTGCACCTTGTGCTGGTAATCGACCGCGCTCCCCATACAGCCACAATACAAAGTTAGTTCGCTCGCCACTGGTAATAGGCTTGGCTGCGTGTGCAATATTGCCTCGATGTAACATGGCAGTACCAGGCTTAAAGGTAAGTGATTTAATGTCACCTGTGTACGGGTGATAAAAGTCCACTTGTGACCCTGTAAACTCTTCGCCTGGTAAATTTAGGTTAATGTTAAGCGTTACAGCTGATGCGTCGGTATGTGGGCGAATTGATGAATCTGTATTTGGCTCATAATAAATTGAAAAGCCAAATGTTTGTGTATCAAACCCCATAACTTCCGGGAACAGCATACGTGAAATAGGGCGCATATAAGTGTTTAGTATTTCGTTATAAAATGCTTGAAAGCTTGGCGCGGCTAAATAACCTTCTGATCGGCTATCAAGCATGGCACCACGGCGATTTAACACTATGCCGTATGGCGGGCGCATAGGAATTTGCGAATTCCATACTTGTTCTAAATATCCGCGTAATACAGCTAGGCGCTCAGGATCAAAAAATTGAAATTGAAACACATCAGGCGCTACTTCGTGTAATAACGCTTTTACGGCTAGCTCTTTTGATGGATCTTCCCATGCTTGCTTTACTGCTTCGCGTAGGTTTTTATCAAGTAGTGTGTCGTCAAGTGTAAACGTTGAGCTATCTATTGATGTTGCTTCCCATTCGCTCCACGCGTTTGTAATTAGGTCAGTGTTGTTTATCCAAAAGTTTTGTACTGCTGGTTCACGGTAAAGCATGGCTTGTCGTGTTGGTAACTCTAGAGCACGCGCTAGTTGTAATTGGTTGGCAAACATTTTGTGTAACTCCAGCTGTTAAATTTTGTTTATATCAATCTAGGAGTGCAATTTATTGTATTTGATTTAGTAGATAAACAGCCTGCTTTAGGAAACAGAATATACTATTTATTGATAATGAAGGTTCGTATACTTTTTGAAGCAGAGAAAGCTAGCTTTGTAGATAAGCAAAAGGCTGCACAATACGCAGCCTTTTGTTGGTGTAATTTAGTTGCTTAATAAATACTAGTGAGTTTCTCTTTCGCCCCAAATTTCTTCTAGGCGGCTGTCGCGACCACAACGCCAACGATAGGTGTTGTATCGGATTGGATTGTTTTTGTAATAATCTTGATGAAAGCTTTCCCTCCCTTTTATAGGGTAAAAGGTGCTTGCGTTTAGTATAGGTGTAACCACAGTTTGATTAGGGAACTCGGCAACTACTGCTGCTTTTGTTTTTTCGGCTAATTTACGTTGTTCGTCGTTTTGTACAAATATAGCGCTTAAGTAACTAGGGCCTTTATCACAAAATTGGCCTTTGGCATCAAAGGGATCGATATTTACCCAGTAATGATCAAGTATGCCCTGATAGCTTACTATGGCCGGATCGTATGTGATTTCAACGGCCTCGTAATGGCCTTTATGATTACCATTGTATGTCGGGTTTATAAGTTTACCGCCAGTAAAGCCCGATATTACATCGGTTACGCCTTCTAGCTTTTCAAAGTCACTTTCCATACACCAAAAACAACCTCCAGCTAGAACGGCTTTTTCGGTTTTAGCTGCATGGGAGAATGTACTAAACAAAATAACGGCAGATGTTAATGCAAGCGTAAGTGATTTTTTCATAAAATTATCCATCTGTACTGTGAGTTTATAAATACTTATAAAGTTAGACCCGCTAAGTGCTAATACAATTTCATTGTAGAGTGCTGACTAATTTATCTATGGTGAAAAATATTGTGCTTTGACGAGTTTTATAGGGATAAGGCTAGTAACAAGATCACTATTTAAGTTAGTAGCATGGTTTAATTGGATTAGCCAAGTATGCGTTATTTAATGGGGTGTTGAATTATGCTTACGTGTTCATTAAAGTGACAACATTCGTGATATAAATTAGCAGGTGATAAATGAACCAGTTAACAGAAACATCAATAAGCTGCCCTTATTGTGGAGAAAGTATAGAAGTATTACTTGATGCAGCAGATATTGATGAGCAATACATAGAAGACTGCCAAGTGTGCTGTAAGCCTATCTCGTTTGTGGTATTTGAAAATGATGACGAGCTAAACGTTAATGTTTACAGCGAAGACGATGCATTTTAATTCGTTGATTAGATAGTAGGCTGCAAAATTGCAGCCTTTTTACTGTGTATGTGTTTGGTTAGCTATTTTGCTCACGCGCTAATTGGTTAGGAAGAAGTTCTTCTACTATTTCGCGTGCTGGAAGCGTATAGCGTGTGCCGTCAAACATTACTGAGGTAAACTCGTTAATATTAGTAATGCCTGTTAAGGTCCAGCCTTCGCCGCGCTTTGGGCAATATACTGTGGTAGTGGGTTGTATTACTTTAAAATCGTCACTCATTACGTTATCCACTCTTTTTGCTTTAAAGATAATGCTTGTTAATAGGGTATGGTAAGTTAATAATGCGTGCCCATAAAGAGCTAATTTAAATAACCACTTAAATAAAATGTTTAACACCACAAAGCTTGAGCGCGTTACGCTGCGTTTAGTTACCCACAAACACGCAGCGTGTTTATTTAATATTTTAAATCACCCGCACGTGTCAGAATTTAACGACTACGAAACACCACTTAGCAAAACGCAAATCAAACAATTAATACAAGATGATATTAGTGCTTACTACGAAGGCGAAGTAATTCGAGTTGCAATTGAACATAATATATCTGGAAAGTTAATGGGTACTTGTGGGCTTTATAATTTAACCCGGTGTAAAAGTAGTGCGTTTATAGGATTTGAGCTGCATCCTGACTTTTGGGATAAGGGCGTAATGTTTGAAGTGGTGACCGGTTTTATTGAAACTCTAGTTAAGCAAATTCCGCTTAAACATTTGTCGGCCGAGGTGAGTGCACATAATGCACGTTCCCATAATTTACTTATGAAACTGGGCTTTAGTTTAAGAGAAAATTCTATTTGGCATAAATCACTTTAACTCAAGACGGCAATTATAAGTGCTTACCTTGTTTCAATCCTCAATCCTTAAAGCTCAGTAAATAAAATACAAAAAATAGCGGCTTTCTATTATAGTTAAGCGTAAGCAAATGAATTTGTTACCCGTGTTTTATTAAACATTTACGCTTAACAAGGATTTTATATGCTAGAAAAACTCTCTCAAGATGCGCTTGTAATTTGGGCGACCATTGACCCAACAGGCACTATGGCGCTGTTTGCTGCGCTTACTTCTCATTTAACTGATCAACAACGCCGTAAAACTGCATTTAAAACGGTACTTTATGCCGGGGGCGTATTATTGGGTTCTATTTTAATAGGGCAACTAATACTTAATACGATGGGAATTAGGTTGGTGTCGTTTCAGTTAGGGGGCGGAATTATATTGTTTTTGTTTGGCCTGCAAATGATTTTTGGAAACGATTCTAATAAAGCCAAACAAGACCCCGATCACGATATAGCCGTGTTTCCGCTTGCTATACCTGCAACGGCGACTCCTGGCGCTATTTTGGCGGTAATACTACTTACCGATAACCACATACACCCAATTACTACTCAAATAGGCACAGCGCTTGTTACACTTGGTGTGTTGGGTATTACCTTAATACTGTTGCTGCTTTCGGGTAAAATTATTAAGCTAATTGGTACTGGCGGCGCGTCTATTTTAACGCGAGTGATGGGCATGATTTTAGCCGCGTTTTCGGTTGAGCTTATTATGACCGCGCTGGAAATAAAACAATGGGTTAAGCTCGATTAAATAACTCCTAAACATTGAAAGGAATGCCGTATGGCAATAAAAATAACAAAACACTATATTATTAATTTAAGTTTAGCCGTAGTCATTTTTGCTATTGGTATTTTAGCTATACGCTATTACAACCATTATGTATCGGCCTATACAGATGTAACAATTAACTCAAGCGTGCTTAATGAGTCGCGCAAAGTGTTTATAAGATTGCCCGCTAATTACAATCCTAAAAAAGCGTATCCGTTAATTATTAAAACAGATGGTAACTTTAATTTAGATACATGGGATAAAGCACTTACAAAACAAGCTAAGAGCGAAAAAGGGGATAAGGCTATATTGGTGTCTATTCCTAATTTGTTTTTTACAGATACACGTAATCGCGATTTAGTGCCTCCTTATGCTCGCCAAGATGTAAACACACAAGCGCGCACAGAAAATGAAACACTTATTGAACCAAATGGTGAAGCCGACAAGTTTTTAGCGTTTATTGAAACTGAGTTACTCCCTTATCTATCAGCAAAATATAAGCTTAGTAATAACCGTGTTTTAAGTGGTTTTTCGGCAGGTGGTAGCTTTGTACTTTATACGCTGCATACAAAGCCTGAATTGTTTAATGGCTATTTTGCTTTTAGCCCTGCGGCTTGGTATGACGATATGACCGTAGTTAATAATGTAGAAGCGTTTTTAAGTGCCCAAGATAACAAAGTGAAGTCGTCTACATATTTATATCTTTCGGTGGGCGGGGCAGAGCATCCGCTAATGTTAAAAGCGTTTAGTAATTTAGAGGCCGCTTTATCAACCAATCCTAACAATAACCTTGTGTGGCAAAGTGATATAAACAAAGGTGCTGAGCATTCAGATAATCCATCAATTAGTGTGGCTAAGGCATTAGCTGGTTATAGTACGTTTATTAAAAAGTAAGATAGATTGGTTTAAGTGATAACTGTATATACATACAGTTATCGTTGTTTTATCTATTTATGATAACGAATCAACTTTATAACACTTTACTTAGTTCAATATTATTAACGACTTACAAAGAAAGGTAGGTTTAAATTATTTTTTCATAGCAATCACATGTACTGTTTTCATATACAGTACATGACTATTGAATTAGAATACCGTGAGTACCCATGAGCATATACCACACCTATATGTGACTGCTTTTAAGCAGCCTTAGGTATTTGTGATCAGTAAAAAGCAGTGTCAGTACTTTGCAATTTCAATATAGTTTCAGCATCTTTTTATACTCTTAATGCAGTTAATATAAATTGGCTGGTGGCTTTACAGTAAAAGAACACATCATACTAAGTGTTGCTATAACGTTAAAATTAGCAATAAAGTCAAATTATAAAAAGTAATCAAAGAGGTAGTCAAAATAATAAAGCCTGCGATAACTACATCCACTAAAAATATAAATGCCGAGTGTGGACTATGAGTGATTAATTAAAGTTTTCCTCGCTCATTGTAATGAGCAGCAAAATGGTAAACGTAAAAAATAGGGGCATCGTGAATGGTGCTATTACAAATTGAAAAAGCAGATACCACTGCGGCTGTTAATGCCTTTTTTGAAATAGCCTTAAATGCAAAATTGAGTATTGAAAAAAGTATGGAAAAATAAAAAAAGCCCAGTTAAAAAAGTTAAAAGGGCTAAAATGGTTGTGCTTAGGGAAGTTGTAGTCGTTTTATAAACTTATATTTAAAACTTATATCTAAAACCAAATGCTATACCGTCATCTTCCGACTGCTCCATTTGTGCTTGTTGCTCTTTGTTATCGCTTTCAAAGTCGCTAAAGTCTTTACGCGCTTCTACGTAGGCAATAGTGTCTTCGTCAATTAAGTAGTGAAGGCCAATAACAGCAAACTGACGTTTAAATACATCGTCTGGGTCGGCGTTAAAGTTTGGCTGAATTACGTAATCATCACCAGCATCAAACACGTTGTAGGCAATAAAAGGGCGAAAATCGTTATCAAAGCGGTAAGATGCAAATGTTTCTACACCGATTGCGTCTTTAATTAAGCGACCAATGTTATCTGTGTCGTGGTTTTTGTTTTTATTTACGTTGGCTGCAACGTATAGGCCGGGCTCATCAATGTTGCCCCACATAATACCTGCACCATAAATTAAATCTTCAACATTGCGAGTAGAACCATCGGCAAACGTTAAATCAAACTCACCACTGTTAACACCTGCTGTAAGTGTTAGCATGTCAGTTGGGGTATAAGTTACAGACGCACCAAATGTGTAATTAAATTCAACTTCTTGGGCTGCACTATCGCCAGAGTTCCAAAGTGCTTCACATTCTTCTTCTGAAATGTCGGTTACGTCACAGGTATAAAATTCGCTGTTTTTAAGCTGCGCTTGTACTGCAAAACTAAAATCGTTATAGCTATTGCGGTACTGCACTAATTTATCTCCACGACCAGTGCCATTAACAGCGCCATCGTCTTTGTTATAGGTGTAAACACCAGCCGCATTACCATCCCATACAAAGCTATTATTTGTGCCGTAAACTACGTCGTACCATGCACCCCATTGTTTACCAATGGTAAGTTGGCCGTACTTTTCGTGTGAAAGGCCTGCGTAACCTAAACGGTTATATAAAAACTCATCCTGGATAGACTCAAAACGATTGTTATAAATAATATGGCTGCTGCCAACAGGGTTTACACCCCATTCTACGAGTGCGAGTGCAGTCCAGTCTTTCTTAAGCTTTCGGGTAAATCCAAAGTTAATGCGCGAAGTACCGTTAACAACTTCGGTTTCATTTTGTGTATTAATTACACGCACATCAAGATATCCACCAACTTCAACAGTATTTTTGTCATCTTTGTATAATTCTACTGCCGAAACAGCGGGTGCGAATACAATACTTGCGCTAATAAGCGTCGCTAATTTTTTGCTCATCTTGTGTGTTGCCCTGTGTAAATTGGTCAATTTTTTACGTAGGTAAAAATTCAGATTCGAAGACTAACAAAGCAATAAACGGCTCAAAAGTGAAAAATACTCAATAAAATTAATCGTTAAACTTAACGGATATTCACTAAAGGTTAATTTTGTTTTTCAGGTGTTGCAAAAGTTTGTGTTTTTAATGATTTGATAGGTAAATAGGATGAGGAGTTAGCGATGTGTAAAAATTGTAATTTGAATTAATTTCATCTTGGTTAAAAAGTAGTAACTAGTGTAAAAGCTCTAAAAGTACTTTATTATCATTAATATAACTTTTTATTATTATAGGGTGAACAAAAATGAGTTAAGTAGACACACAAACACGTTAAAAGTTTTTTTACTCTAATTTGTATCGTAATTTCTAATCTCTTATGCCTGTTTGTAAAACATACTTTATGGATTTTAATTAGAATAAGTTGAATAAAAATTAACGAAACCATTAAATCTAATCCGTTATTTTTACTACTAACTACATAGCCATAATAAATGGCTAAAACGCAGTGGTTTGCTTTTAAACTTTCATAGAAAAACAGGCCATTTTGGTTTAAACTGCGCGCAATTTAAATACATCATTACTCCTTTGGAGGGTAGCGCTATTATTAGTACAGCTAATGTCACCATGCAATTTGGTGCTAAACCATTATTTGAAAATATCTCAGCAAAATTTGGCGATGGTAACCGTTACGGTTTAATCGGTGCAAATGGTTGTGGTAAATCAACATTTATGAAAATTTTAAGTGGTGAGCTTGAAGCGTCTTCAGGTAATGTAAGTACTGATCCTAACGAACGCGTTGCTAAACTTAATCAAGATCAGTTTGCCTACGAAGAATACTCAGTAATCGATACCGTAATTATGGGCCACAAAGAGTTGTGGGAAATCAAACAAGAACGTGACCGTATTTACTCTTTACCTGAAATGAGCGAAGAAGACGGTATGAAAGTAGCCGATCTTGAAACTGAATTTGCTGAAATGGATGGTTACTCTGCTGAATCTAAAGCAGGTGAGCTTTTATTAGGTGTAGGTATTGGCACTGACCAACACTTTGGCCCAATGTCAGAAATTGCACCGGGTTTTAAGCTGCGCGTGCTACTTGCACAGGTATTGTTTTCAGACCCAGACATTATGCTACTTGATGAGCCTACTAATAACTTGGATATTTACACCATCAAGTGGTTAGAAGACGTGTTAAATCAGCGCGACTGTACCATGATAATCATCTCGCATGACCGTCACTTTTTAAACTCTGTGTGTACACACATGGCCGACATTGACTACGGCGAGCTTCGTATTTACCCAGGTAATTATGACGAATACATGTTTGCAGCAACGCAAGCACGTGAGCAATTACTTAACGAAAACGCGAAAAAGAAAAACCAAATTGCTGAACTTCAACAGTTTGTATCTCGTTTCTCTGCTAACGCATCTAAAGCTAAGCAAGCAACATCGCGTGCTAAACGTATCGACAAAATCCAATTAGACGAAGTTAAAGCATCTTCACGCCAAACGCCGTTTATTCGTTTTGATCAAGAAAAGCAGTTATTCAGAAACGCACTTGAAATGACAAACCTAACACAAGGTTTTGACGACAATACGTTGTTTTCTGGACTTGAAGGTTTAGTAGAAGTTGGCGAACGTATTGCTATTATTGGTGAAAATGGTGTTGGTAAAACAACATTACTTAATACATTAGCAGGGCGTTTAGCCCCTAAAGCTGGTGAGTTTAAGTTCTCGGAAAATGCTAATATTGGTTACTACGCGCAAGATCACGCTGATGAGTTTGCAACCGACATGAACTTGTTTCAGTGGATGGAGCAATGGCAACAAGAAGGCGACGACGAGCAAGTGGTTCGTAGCTTCTTAGGCCGTATGTTATTCTCTCAAAACGATATTAAAAAATCAGTTAAAGTAATTTCAGGTGGTGAGCAAGGCCGCATGTTGTTTGGTAAAATTATGATGCATAAGCCAAACATATTGTTAATGGATGAGCCAACTAACCACATGGATATGGAATCAATTGAAGCGCTTAACTTAGCCCTTGAAGCTTACGAAGGTACATTGATGTTTGTTTCCCACGACCGTCAGTTTGTATCGTCGGTTGCGACCCGTATTTGGGAAATTAAAGACGGTAAAGTTATCGACTTTAGAGGCAACTACGCAGAATACCTAGCGAGTAAAGAAGCTTAATTAGCTATTTACCCGTTAACTCTAAAAAGCCATGTTTAAACATGGCTTTTTTTGTTTTTGTGAGTCGCAATTAAACTTGGTTTGGGTATAATACCCGCCTAAAACCGGACATAAGTCCGCTATTTTTAAAATACATTACTGAGGAGTATTTATGACTGTTGGCATTATTATGGGTTCTAAATCAGATTGGCCAACCATGGAACATGCAGCACTTATGCTAGAGCATTTTGGCATTAAGTACGAAACCAAAGTCGTGTCTGCACACCGCACTCCTCAATTACTTGCTGATTACGCAAGTTCAGCCGCAGAACGTGGTATTAAAGTTATTATTGCTGGTGCTGGCGGCGCAGCGCATTTACCTGGTATGGCAGCTGCTTTTACGTCGCTTCCTGTACTTGGCGTACCTGTAAAATCAAAAGCATTAAATGGTGTTGATTCACTTTTATCTATTTGCCAAATGCCTAAAGGCGTTGCGGTAGGTACGCTTGCCATTGGTGAGCCGGGCGCAGCAAACGCGGGTTTATTAGCTGCACAAATTTTAGGATGTCAAAATCCAGAAATTTTTGCAAAAATTGAAGCTTTTCGTAAAGCTCAAACCGACACTATATTAGCTAATCCAAACCCTGCAGAGTAATAATGAATATTTTAATATTAGGTGCAGGGCAACTTGCACGTATGATGAGCCTTGCAGGCGCGCCGCTTAATTTAAACGTTGTTGCATACGATGTAGGCAGTAAACAAATTATGCACCCGCTAACTGGTGACATTTATAACACGTCGCTTGAGCAAGCAATATCAAACGCTGATGCCATTACTGCCGAGTTTGAACACATTCCTGATGACGTACTAACCCTTTGCTGTAACAGTAATAAGTTTTACCCAGGAAAAGCCGCTATTAAAACCGGTGGCGATCGCTCGCTTGAAAAGGCATTGCTTGATAAAACAAACGTAACTTGTGCGCCGTACCAATTAATTACTGAAAAAGCGCATTTAGAACTTGCCGTTAAAACTCTAGGTAAACCTCTTGTAATTAAAACATGCCAAGCGGGTTACGACGGAAAAGGCCAATGGCGTTTAAAATCGGATGATCAAATAGACGAAATTTGGTCACAAATGGCTGATTTTATTGCATCAGGCACCGAGCTTGCGCCACATACGATTATTGCTGAAAAAATGATCCCGTTTGATCGTGAAGTATCTATCATTGGTGCGCGCGACAAACACGGTAATGTTGCTATATATCCGCTAACAGAAAACGAGCACACTAATGGTGTGTTAACGCTTTCTATTGCTGGTAAAAATAATCAAAGTGTTGAAGCGCAAGCAAACGATGCATTTACAAAAATAGCAAATGAGCTTAACTACGTTGGCGTGTTAGCTATTGAGTTTTTTGATGTACATGGCACGTTACTCGTTAACGAAATTGCACCGCGCGTACATAACTCAGGCCATTGGACGCAACAAGGTTGCCATTGCTCGCAGTTTGAAAACCACATGCGCGCTGTTGCAGGCTTACCGCTTGGTAATACAGAGCTTAAACACATTACCGCGATGGTCAATGTGCTAGGCCAACCAAGTATTCCAAGCGAAGTATTAAAGTTCGCTGATGTAACTAGCCATTGGTATGGTAAAACCGCAAAACCAGGTCGTAAAATGGGCCATATTAATGTATCGGCTATTAATATGAGTGAGCTTGCAGATAAATTAGGTGAACTTACAGAGTATCTACCAGAGCAAGATTATCCCGGTATTTTAAAAGCAGCTGCCAATTTAGTGCTCAGTGAATAGTTATTATAACTTTATATAAATACCGGCTTAAGCCGGTATTTTTTTGTCATAAAAATGGGCTTTGAATATGTAATACTGTTAAAGTCTAATTTTTAATTTGTGAAGTAGAACAATGAAACTAAAAACAATATCAGGCGTGCTAGCCATTACAGCATTATTTAGCTTAAATGCATTTGCATCGGAATCTCTTCGTGTTGCAACTTTTAATGTAAGTATGGATGCAACTAATCACACGCCCAAAGGTGAGCAAGTTAAAAGTGATGCTTTAGTTAATGCACTTAAAGCTAACCACCAGCAAATTAAGAACATAGCGGAAATTATTCAGCGTGTTCGCCCTGATATTATTTTACTTAACGAATTTGATTACATCCCAAAAGAGCAGGGTATTGAATACTTTAATCAGCATTATTTAAACGTAAGTCAGCAAAAACAAGCCGCTATTAACTACCCTTACTCTTATATTGCACCAGTAAATACAGGCCTAGCTACCGAGTTTGATTTAGATAACGATGGCAAAAAAAATGGCGTGATGGGCGATGCACAAGGCTTTGGCTTTTTTGAAGGGCATTATGGTATGGCTATTTTGTCAAAATACCCAATTAATTTTGATAAAGTAAGAACCCTTCAAACCTTTAAATATAAAGACATGCCAAATGCACAAATGCCTGTGATGCCTAAAACAGGTGAAAACTGGTATAACGCACAAGAATGGCAAGCACTTAGACTCAGTTCTAAATCGTTTTGGGATTTACCTATTAGCGTAAATGATAAAACAATTCATGTTATTGCATCTCACCCAACACCGCCTGTATTCGACGGTGAAGAGGATAGAAACGGCAAGCGTAACCACGATGAAGTAAGGTTAATTGCCGATTACGTTTCAAATGCTAAGTATATTTACGACGATAAAGGCGAAAAGGGCGGTTTAAAAACTCACTCTCGTTTTGTTATTTTAGGCGATTTAAATGCAGCCCCTGAGGGGGACAAAGCCCGTACAAATACCACCGAGCAATTACTTAAAAACCCACTTATCAACGCAAGCTTTGTTCCAAAAAGCGAAGGTGCTAAAGAGCAGTATGATGTGCCTTATGCACAAAATTACAGTGCTAATTGGCAAGCCCGTGTTGATTACGTTTTACCGTCAAACTATGGTTTAAAAATTAAGGGTGGTGGTGTGTTTTGGCCTACTAAAGCGAGTAGTGAATATCGTTTAATTAAAGATAGAAACGCATCGAGCGATCACCGACTGGTTTGGCTTGATTTGGTAATTGAATAACGCCTATTAACAAGAGAAGCGCTAGTAAACTGAGCTTTACCCTGTTTAATGGCTATTTATCTTAAAAAATTGCAATAACTTAAGTGCTTCTGCTTAAATACGGCTTAATTATAATAACCGTATAGAAGCACTATGATTTTTAATTTTTCTTCATCTAAAACGTTAGTGGCCTTAGCTGTTGCCTCAAGTGTTATGCTTGCAGGTTGTAGCGCTACCGCTAACACCTCTTCAACACAGCAAAGTGCTTTACCAGCAAGTAAGGTTGCTGCGGTTGTGAACACGCCAGCAGATATCGGCTCACAAAAAATAACGCTAGAACAAGCAATGGCCGATCCTGATTGGATGGGCAATCAGCCAGAGAACGCTTATTGGGCTAGCGATTCGGCTACTATTATTTATGCTCAAAAAGAGAAAGGTAATACACTACGCAATTTATTTAGCCAATCTGTTACTAGCCAAACAGCAGAGCAAGTAGCTCTTAATAAACTTCATACTGTGGGTTCTAATAAAGCCGTTTATTCTAAAAATAAAACAATGGCGGCTTACACATTTAAAGGCAATGTGTTTGTTAAAAACCTAAAAACAGGTGAACTTAAGCAAATTACAGCTACATCAGCAAACGAGTCTAAACCACAATTTTTAAATAATGGCGATTTAGTTTACCGCCAAGGCAATGTGTTTTTTAAAGTTGATTTAAAAACAGGCTTAACGAGCGAGCTTGCTAACTTAAAACTTACTGATGAGCCAAAAGGGATTGAAGAGCCAAGCACGTATATTGCTAAAGAGCAGCATAAATTGATTAAGTTTGTGGCGCTTCAACAAAAAAATAAAAAAGACAACCAAGCACGTAATGAGCAAATTAATGAACAAAACGATTCAATTGCTAATACGGCTTACTACTTAGGTGACGGTAATAAAGTTGCAGAGGCTCAGCTTTCGCCAAATGGTGATGCGTTATTAGTCGTTGTACAAAAGCAAACAGATTGGCGCGGTGATGACGATATTATGCCAAATTACATCACTAATGATGCAACCATTGAGCCTAAAAAAGCACGCCGCCGTGTTGCAGATGCTAAAGAAGAAACCTCAAAGCTTGTCTACATCAATTTAACTAACAAAGAGCAAACATCACTTAGCTTTAATACTTTACCGGGCTTTGACGAAGATGTTTTAGCCGCAGTTAAAAAAGAAAATTATGCACGTGATGGTAAAGCATATAAGTCTAAAAAGGCGCCTCGTGGCATTAACCTTATTATGGACTGGGGTTTTGAGCAAAGCCCAATAGTATGGAACGATGACGGCTCGCAAGTGGCTATCATGCTCGAAGCATGGGACAACAAAGACCGCTGGCTTGCTACTGTTGATTTTGAAAACAACAAACTTGTGTCGCAACATCGCCTGCATGACGACGCATGGATTGCTTATGCGTTTAACGACTTTGGGTGGTTACATAACTCGAACACGCTTTATTACCTATCGGAAGAGTCGGGTTACAGTCAGCTTTATAAAAAACCAGTTAATGGTAGTGCAACCGCGCTAACACAAGGCCAATTTGAGGTTTCTAACTTAACGCTTACCAGTGACAACAGCGCAATTTATTATAAAGCGAATGTTGAACACCCAGGTCTGTACGAAATTTACCGTGTTAACCCGCAAACTGGTAAGAGTGAGCAAGTTACTGACTTAAACGGCATGACCGATTACACGTTAAGCCCAGATGAAACCAAGTTACTCCTTAAGCACTCTACAATTACGATGCCTAATGAGCTTTATGTAGCTGACGCACAAGCCAATGCAAAAGCAACGCGCTTAACTCATACAGTGTCGGATGAGTTTTTAGCTAAAAAGCTAACTGCACCTAAAATTGTTGCTGTGCCATCGAGCCATACCGAACAACCAATATACGCAAAAGTGTACTACCCAGCTGACTACGTAGAAGGTGAAGTAGGTAAAAATCGCAAAGCAGTTATTTTTAACCACGGCGCGGGTTACTTACAAAACTCACATATGGGATTTTCGGTTTATTTTCGTGAATTTATGTTTCATTCATTGCTCGCTGATGAAGGTTACATAGTAATGGATATGGATTACCGCGCATCTAAAGGTTACGGCCGTGATTGGCGCACCGCGATTTATCGTCAAATGGGCACACCTGAAACACAAGATTTAGCCGATGGCGTTAAATGGATGGCGCAAAATGCCAACGTTGATACCAAAGCAGTCGGCACTTATGGCGGCTCATACGGCGGCTTTATGACCTTTATGGCATTGTTTACCGCGCCTGAGTTGTTTCAATCGGGTGCGGCACTACGACCTGTTACCGACTGGGCACATTACAACACGGGGTACACTGCTAATATATTAAACCATCCTGATGTTGACCCGATTGCATATGAGCGCAGCTCGCCAATTTATTACGCTGAGGGTTTAAACAAACGTTTATTAATTAACGCACCCATGGTTGACGATAACGTGTTTTTTCAAGACTCAGTGCGTTTAGTGCAGCGCTTAATAGAGCTTGAAAAACAAAACTTTGAAACAGCTATATTCCCTGTTGAACCGCATGGCTTTGTACAGCCTTCAAGCTGGTTAGACGAATACCGCCGTATTTATAAGTTATTTAAAGAAACGCTTTAATCTTTAATTATAAAAACAAAAACGCCGCATTGGTTTAGTTAACTAATGCGGCGTTTTTATTGGGTTGAACAAAATCTAACTTTATTTTTTCTTTCTAAAGAGCTCTATAACCAATGGTATGGCAAGCAGAGTCCCGCCAATTACACCAATTAAATGTGCATCAATAGCCACAGTGGAGTTAATAAGCTTTCCTATATCAGCATTAGGGCCGCTAAATTGCTCAAACGCTATTTTAATCCATACGCCTATAAATAATAAATAACCTGATTTAAGCCCTACGGTTATATCTTTAACTGCGCCCCAAATAATTACACCATGCAGTAGAGCACTTAATCCGGTGTAAATATGTATGTTTGGGCAAAACCAATAAACACCGAGTCCACACCACAGTGCTAGCGCACTTGTATTAAAAGCGTAGCGAGTAGGGGATGTGTATTCGCCATGTAGTAACCATATTAGTAAAACACCACTGGCATTTAATCCCAAATGAGCCCAATTAGCATGAACAAATTGGCTAGAAAAAATTCGCCACAGTTCGCCATCATCAATTAGGCTTCGGTTAAATTCAAGTAAACTATTTAAATCAAATGCAGCAAAAATGGTACTAAAAAGCAGCAAAATAATAGGCGGTAATATATAACGAGGTTGAATAGGTAAATTAAGCATTTTATTATATTTTTTTAGTCAAAATTTTTGCATATTGTGCCCGTTTAACTTTAAGATGCCAAATACAACTACGTAATTAAGTGTTTTTAGTATTTTTATGCATTTTAAACTTAACTCATTATTTGCCATTGGACTGTGCGCAGTATCACTGCCTTCATTTGCACAGCAAACAACTCAAATTGAAACTCGCGAACCTGAAGCTGCTACAGGATTAATCCATAAAAAAGTAGTGCAAGGTGATAAATACATGGTAGCTGCGGCAAATCCATATGCCTCAAAAGCCGGTCAACAAATTTTAGCCCAAGGCGGCAGTGCCGTAGATGCTGCGATTGCTACTCAACTAGTGCTTACTTTAGTTGAGCCGCAATCCTCAGGTATTGGCGGTGGTACATTTATGATGTATTACAACAAGGCTAACAATAAATTAACTAGTTTTGATGGCCGCGAAACCGCACCTGCAAATGCAGACGAAACGCTGTTTTTAGATAAACACGGTAAAGCCGTTAAATGGATTGAAGCCGTAGTAGGTGGACGCTCTGTTGGTGTACCCGGTATTTTACATGCCTTTGCAAGTGCACATAAACAATACGGTACATTACCGTGGGAAGCGCTTTTTAAACCTGCTATTGAACTTGCAGAGCAAGGCTTTGTAGTTTCGCCGCGTTTACACGGCTTATTAGCCCGACAGTTAAACCCAGGCGTATTGAGTATGCCGATTATTAACGAATACTTTTACCCAAATGGTAAATTAATTGAAGTGGGTAGTGTTAAAAAGAATCAACCACTTGCTGATTTGTACAAAGACATTGCAAAGCAGGGCATTGATGCATTTTACAAAGGCGAAAATGCAAAACAAATGGTTAATGCTGTAAAGCACTCTAAAATTGCCCCTGGTAAATTAAGTGTGCAAGATTTAGCAGATTACAAAAGCAAAGAACGCGATGCGGTATGTATACAATACCGTGCCTATAACGTGTGTTCTATGGCACCACCAAGTAGTGGCGGCGTAGCAGTACTGCAAATGCTAGGCTTGCTTGAGCATAAAGATATGAGCGCACTTAAGCCAAACGGCGAAAAGGCAATTCATTACTTTAGCCAAGCTTCGCGTATTGCATTTGCCGATCGCGATATGTACATGGGCGATCCCGATTTTACTCAAGTACCTACAAAAGAGCTCCTAAACAAAGATTATATTGCCTCACGCGCTAAATTAATTACCGAAACAGACCAAAAAGCGGTAGCAGGTAATCCTGTAGGGTACTTAAGTTATGCAATGGATGATTCATACGAGTTACCTTCTACCTCACATGTATCTATTGTAGATAGTAAAGGTAATGCCGTTTCGATGACCAGTTCAATTGAAATGGCGTTTGGCTCTACGGTTATGGTTAATGGCTTTATTTTAAATAACCAACTAACTGACTTTTCGTTATCGCCACGTAAAAACGGCAAGCTTGTAGCAAACCGTGTAGAGGCCGGAAAACGCCCGCGTAGCTCTATGTCACCGGTAATGGTATTTAATAAAGATGGTAGCTTACGCTTAATTGTAGGCTCACCTGGTGGTAGCCGTATCATTGATTACGTTGCACAAGTTGTTGTGGGTGTTATTGACTGGAATTTATCAGCGCAAGACGCTATTAACTTACCACGTACAACAAATCGTAACGATTACACCAGCCTTGAAAAAGGCACAACCATAGAAGCCATTGCGCCTGCACTTACCAAACGCGGCCACAATGTACGTATTATTGATTTAAACTCAGGCTTACACGCAGTTGAAGTTAAAAATAATACCTTATATGGTGGCGCTGATCCGCGCCGTGAAGGTGTTGCGTTATCTGATTTAACTGATAATAACGCCACTATCAAATTTTAAATTATGTATAATATGCATGCGGGCAGTGAAGTCCGCATGTATTTTCTCTCAATGGTCTGACTAGCTTAATTGTCGTTGCAATTAAACCTCTAACACTGATAATGACAGATCATAACTTAAGACTCCGTTAAAGCCTGGAAATATGACAACTAATACTGATCCTAACTACTTATATATTCATCATTCTGGCCCTGGCCTAATTGAAACACCGCTATTAAATAAAGGCAGCGCCTTTAGTAAAAAAGAACGCGAAAATTTCAATCTTGCTGGTTTACTTCCTCCTCGCTTTGAAACAATAGAAGAGCAAGTTGAGCGTTGTTATCAGCAGTATTCTAGCTTTACCGACAACCTTAATAAGCATATTTACTTACGTGCGATTCAAGATAACAACGAAACACTTTACTACCGTTTAGTGCGTGACCACCTTGAAGAAATGATGCCAATCATTTACACACCGACAGTGGGCGATGCTTGTGAAAAATTCTCAGACATTTATCGCAGCGCACGTGGCTTATTTATTTCGTATGAAGATCGCTACCAAATTGACGACATTTTACGCAACGCTACCAAAGGTAAAGTAAAAGTTATTGTTGTAACCGATGGCGAGCGTATTTTAGGCCTAGGCGATCAGGGTATTGGTGGCATGGGTATTCCAATTGGTAAATTGTCACTTTACACAGCGTGTGGTGGTATAAGCCCAGCATACACATTGCCTGTAATGCTTGATGTGGGTACTAATAACGAAAAGCTTTTAAACGATCCTATGTACATGGGTGCACGCCATAAGCGTATTGCTCAAGACGAATACGATGAGTTTTTAGATTTATTCATTAAAGCGGTTAAACGTCGCTGGCCAAATGTATTACTTCAGTTTGAAGATTTTGCACAGCCAAATGCAATGCCATTACTTAAGCGCTACCGCAATGAAATTTGTAGCTTTAACGATGACATTCAAGGTACTGCGGCTGTAACGGTCGGTTCTTTACTTGCTGCGTGTCGTGTTAAAAATTCAACCCTAAGCCAGCAAAAAGTAGTTTTTGTGGGTGCAGGCTCTGCTGGTTGTGGTATTGCTGAGCAAATTATTAGCCAAATGGTTTTTGAAGGTATTTCAGAAGCTCAAGCGCGTAGCCAAGTATTTATGGTTGACCGTTTTGGTTTGCTTAGTGAGGGTATGGAAGGCTTACGCGATTTCCAACAAGCACTTGCACAACCTAAAGGCTCTTTAAGTGATTGGACTTACAGCGGCGAATACGCATCACTTCTTGATGTTATGCACTGTGCTGAACCTGATATTCTAATTGGTGTTTCTGGTCAACCTGGCTTATTTACAGAACAAGTAATACGCGCTATGCATGCCGGTTGTGAACAGCCAATTATTTTCCCATTAAGTAATCCATCTAAGCAAGTAGAAGCGCATCCTGCTGATGTGATTAAGTGGACTGACGGTAAAGCACTTGTTGCCACAGGTAGCCCATTTGATCCTGTTGAGTACAATGGCGAGACGTTCCCAATCCCACAATGTAACAACAGTTATATTTTCCCGGGTATTGGTTTAGGTGTTATTGCCGCTAAAGCGACACGCATTACTGATGCTATGTTAAGTGTGTCTAGCGAAATGCTTGCAGAGTCGTCGCCGCGTGCAAACACAGGTAAAGGTAGTTTATTACCAGCCTTGACTGAAATTGAAACGCTAAGTAAACGTATTGCATTTGCCATCGCTAAAAAAGCAATCGAAGAGGGCGTTGCTCTTGAGATTACTGATGATGCATTATGGGCAGCAATCGACAAAAATTACTGGTTACCAAAATACCGTAACTATAAACGCAGTAGTATTTAGTAACGTTTATACGTAATTTTAAGTAAATGGTGTAATAGCATTAGTTACAACGCTTAACAAAAAACAGGCAATTGCCTGTTTTTTTGTGCTTGTTCATATTTAATTAACCACGTACGGTGTTTACTTGCTTTTACATAATTAAAGGATCGACTTAATGAAAACACTGACTTTTGTTTTAGGTAGTGCACTGGCTTTAAACGTACTTAGCTTTGATGCACTTGCGGCAGCGACTCCCGATGCTCCTCATATTTATGTTAAGGGCGAAGCGACTCTTACTACAATGCCAGATTACGTACAGCTAAGTGTAGGTATTACCGAAGTTGATAAAGACTTAATTGCTGCTAAAAATAAAACCGACTTAACTATCGCCAAGGCAATTAAGCTCGTAAAAGAGATTGGTGTTAAAGAGGGAGATATAAACGCAGGGCAAATTTCAATAAACCGTGATAGCCAATACAACCGCACTACCGGTAATCAAGAATTTAAAGGCTTTAAGGTTTCTCGTACGTTAACAGTAAAACTCAGCGATATAAATAAATACCCAGAGTTACTACAAAGCTTAGTTAACAACGGTATTAACGAAATTAATCAAACTCAATTTTTAGCAAGCAACTATAACGAGCTGCATAAAAAAGCACAAAAGTTAGCAATTAAAGACGCACGTGACGCAGCAAAAGAGTTTAGTGAAGATTATGACGTTGATTTAAAAGGATTGTACAGCGCATCACTGAGTCCACTCAATGTGCAGTCGCAGCCTTATATGCGCGCAGAAAAAGTAATGATGGCTGATAGCGCACCAAGTAACTATGTACCTGATGCCTACCATGCTGGAGAGATTAAAGTAACAGCGTCAAGCTACGCTGTTTACTACATAGATTAAACTTTAATTTTGGTGGTGCTCAAAACGTGCCACCAACTTCTCACCTTGCTCTTGGCTGATACGCGCTATAGAGTTGAGCATATTAGTCACTTCGCGTCTGTCGTATTCATTAGTTACATGCTCGTTTATGTCATCAACAATTGCATTTAAATAATTAAATAAACTGTTTCGTGCATCGGTATCTTTATGGGCAACAAACAAAATATTTTTAAATGCCTCAAGCACGTTTGTCATTACGTATGCATCGCCTTTGGCGTAATTACGCAGCGGTGTAAAGTTGTCGTGTAATAACTCATCAAAGCTTGTTTCATGAAGGTATAACAATGGGGCATTATCACTGTGCTTAAACGAGTAGTTAATATCGTTAATTGAAAGTCGTTGAATAAGTAAAATACTCAGCATATCAATTGATTTAACCGCAGTACCGGGATCGTTTATGCCTGGACTCATTGCCTTAACCGCAATTTCTGATATTTGCGTTAATCCATAACGGTAATGATCGCTAATGTACTCTTCTATATAAAAAATAAAGCAGTCGAGAATTTTATTAATCAGCTCTTCATCGTTTGCTATATCTTTATTGCATTTTAAAAACGGGTAACCTTTAACTGTAAAATAGCCTTGGTTTACAGATATATACACCTTTATATCTTGCTCAGCCAAAATAGCACACAGCTTATCGGTATGTACGCCTTTATAATATCCTTCTGTTTTACTGCTAACCGAATGCCATTTGCTAAAGTCCGGAAAGTCTTCAACTGGGTTCTCTTGTTGTCTTTGTATTATTGTTTTAATTTCGTTTTTAGTTTGGCTAAACAAGCCATTTAACACGTTATCAACTTGAATAGCACGTGAAATTGAATGTATAAAAAATACAAACAAACCTAATGAAATCAATCCAAAAACAAGTGCAAACAACACACCTATTGAAGGAATTGCCGTACTGCCACCATCAAGCTTATTAATATTTATAAGCATAATAATAGAGTAAATTATGCTGCCTAAATAAAACCCCAAAACCATTTGGTGTGATTTGCGCGTAATAAGCCCTGGCACTACGCGGGGCGATAAACTCGCACTGGCCGAATTTAAAACCACCATTACCATCGAAAAACTGAACACGGTAAGCGAAATAATACTCCCCGCTAAAGTGCTTAAAATAGTCCGCGCGTTTTCGGCGCTATCTACAAGTACAACCGATATAAACGATTTTAGCTGCTCAACAGGGGCTAAATATTCAACCGACATTATAATAATGGCAAATACCAAAAAGCCCACTGAAAGCATCGAAGGGTAAAAGCCAATACTGTTAATCATTTCACGGTAACTGTCGGCTACTTTGCGAGGTACAAACATAAAATCCTTATGTATTTTCTACTAACTTAATACCTCTAGCTTAGCATAGGCAATTATTAAACTTCTGATAATGCTGCTCAAATTTATGTGTTATTATCACGCCCACAATAATAGAGCGCATATTTATGCGATAAAATAACAGGAAAACACCGTGATCATTTCAACTTATGCTGCATTACTCGCATTCTTTTACATTTATTTAAGCTTTAACGTAATAAAAGTGCGCCGTGCGGAGCAAATATCACTTGGTGATAACGGTAATGCAACGCTACAACGTGCTGTGCGTGCCCACGCAAATTTTATGGAATACGTGCCATTTGCTTTAATTTTGCTTTTTTTAGCAGAGTACCAAGGGCTTGCTAGCCATTACAGCCATATATTAGGTGGTGCGTTATTAGTAGGGCGTGTGTTTCAAAACTTAGGCATAGTAGAAAAAAGCCTTAAATATCGCCAAATTGGTACTATTACTACATTTTTAGTCATGATTATCAGCGCCTTTGTATTACTAGTAACACGTGGCTAATTAAAGAAAAGTTAATGAGCAAAATATTTATAATAGGTTTACCACGTACCGGCACAACCAGTGTGTGCCATGCATTTTTAGAGCTTGGCATTACAACAGCGCATACCGCGTATACTAATGCCTGTTTTGAAAATGCCAGCGCAATTGCCGACACTCCCATATTTAACGATTTTAAAGCGCTTGATATTCATTATCCACACTCTAAGTTTATTTATTTAGAGCGCGAACTTGGTGCATGGCTTGTATCAATAAAACAGCTTTTAACGCGTATGCACACTAATTTAACCCGTGCAGACGGGGGCTTTAATATTCATATAAAGCGCTGTTATTTAAATACGTTTAGTGAGCTTTCGCTTAATAATATTAGCGACGATAGTTACTTAGCTCACTGCTATAAAACACATTTTAACGATGCTCACACGTACTTTAAGAATCGTGACAACGATTTTTTATCCATTGATATAGCAAAGCCTGATAGCTACAAAAAACTATGCGATTTTTTAGCATTAAAAAGTGACAAAGCTGATTTTGAAAAAATGAATATGGGCGGTAAAGTCACCGCATGGAACGATATTAAACACCCGCTAAAAGTTGAATCCACCGCTAAAGGGCGCATAGATAAATTGCTGCCTTACAAGATTTTTTAAAACAAATACGTTAAAATCCCCGCATTATTATTTAAGTTGTACAGAACATGTTTGAATTAAAATACCACACTCCATTTGAATGGACCGAAGTTGTCCTTGCTGACTTTAATACTTTTTTACAAGATCATGCCGCTGCAGAAAAAAAAGCATCGGGTATGGCTATGTCTATGCTTTCGCATTACCCAGACAAACGTAAATTAGTAAAAGCCATGACCGACTTAGCATTAGAAGAATTAATACACTTTAAACAAGTGCTTAAGTTACTTTTAGAGCGCGATGTAAACTTAGGTGACGACAAAAAAGACCCGTACATAAAACAAATACGTGCACTGTTTAGACATGGTCGTGATGGTTTTTTAATGGACCGATTACTGGTTGGCGGTGTAATTGAGGCACGCGGTCACGAGCGTTTTTCTTTAGTTGCACAAGCACTTCCTGAGGGTAAAGAAAAAGACTTTTATGTTGCGATTGCCAAGTCAGAAGAAAAACATAAAAACCTTTTTGTAGAGCTTGCTTACGAATACTTTGATAAAGAAGAAGTTGATACTCGCCTAGAAGAGTTACTTACAGCAGAAGCTAAAATCTGTGAAAGCATCCCATTTACAGCTGCTTTGCATTAACTAAAATTAGCGCAGAGCCTATTTTATTCGCTTTGCGCCACCTACCTCTACTCTCATTTCTTGGTTAAACCCTTCATGAATTATTGATTTGCAATTTGCGAATCAAAATAATAAAACACACTTTCACACATCTTAATGCATTGATAATAAAGATAAAAGCGTTTGGTCTCATACTTGCTACCTATACATTAAGCAAATTGATGGAAAGGCTTATGTTAAAATTTACTTTTATACTATTACTAATATCTTTTAGCGCCGTAGGCAGTGAAAGTCATTTAGATTATATAGAAAAGGCAAATGGTGAGCGGGTACAAAAAGTATCACACTTAGTTAAATGGACACATACTCGCTTTGTGAATAGTTTTGAAAAATAATATTACATCAGAGTTAACGATAGCAAGCGATGAAAAGTTAATTTCTCAACTGGTTATTCAGTTAGTGACTGAGGTTTTGGATTCGTCAAACAATACTACGCTTTCAATTAACGCCGAGATTAAAAAAGAAAGTACTCGTAATTACCTACATCTCGATTTTTCATTAAGTAATTTGATTAATACGAGCCATTTTATAACTGAGCTTAAAAGCATTTCGGGTGATGATATAACACGCTTTATAGATGATAAAGATATGTCATTAGAGTTAAAATTTTTTATATCAATATTTAAAATGCTTGGTGGGAAAGCGTTAATTATTAGCAGTAGTGCAAATAAAACGACGATATCACTTTCTATATTGGTAAACCTGGGAAGCAGATGATGAAAAAGAAGTATTAAATAGTCGATTAACAACTACCGATTTAGTAAATACTAATCTATTAACTAATAAAGAACAAAACACGCTATTACTAGTTGATGACGATCCACTTGTTGAGATTGTTATTAGAGCAATGCTAAAAAATGAAAACATAAAAATAGATTACGCGTGCAGCGCAATTGAAGCAATGCTGATGGTATCTCAAAATAGTTACGACATTATTTTAATGGATATAGTAATGCCGCAATTTACAGGCACCGACGCAATGCTAAAAATAAGAAAGCATGCTGACGCATCAGCAACAAAAATTATCGCTCATACATTTAGTGAAAACGAAAATAGTGATAACAAGTATGTGAAGCTTGGGTTTAACGGCCTGTTATTGAAGCCAGTTAAGCAAAGTGTATTAATAGAAAATATTAGATATTTTTTGGAATGAAAATTTAAACAGTAGGGCGGTTAACTATTTTTTATTTATAGCTTACTAAAAAATTAAATTATAATTTTTGAAAGCACTAATGTTTATTAGTGCTTTTGTGTATATGAACCTTTAATTTATTTAAATTTGTAAAAGTCCTTTAATAAGAATAATTACTTCAAATTATTTCTTCAAAGTATTACAAACTACGCTTTTGTAATTGTTGCATGTATACGAGTCATCGTTTCACACTTCTTAAAGCGGTTTGATAATCACAATTATTAAACACTGCAATATTATAAAGTCAGTAAATTTATTTAGCCTAGAGCCCACGTATCACAGGGGTTTAACTTTTAAAACATTAAGATTTTTTAATAACTAATAAATACTCATCTTGGGATGGAATTTGCTTTATAAGGTTATATTCCAATTTTATAGTTCACGAAATATTATAATTTTTAAAGTTAACGAGGCACAAGCATGAGCAAAACACAGTACGTTACAGTAGAAGGTCATCAAATTGCTTATCAAGAAATGGGACAAGGAACACCTTTATTATTGATACACGGTATTCCGACTAATAAATTTTTATGGCGAAATGTGATGCCAAACTTGCATCAAAATATCGGGTAATAGCACCAGATTTACTTAACTTTGGTGAATCAGATATGCCAAGTAACACTGATGTATCTATAAATGCGCAATGTAGAATAATGTGTAAGTTTATAGAAGAGCTCGGTATTTCTAAAGTTAATATTGCTACACATGATATTGGTGGTGGTGTTGCTCAATTAATGGCTGTAAATCATCCGGATAAAGTAAACGGGTTGGTTTTACTTGATAGTGTATGTTTTGATTCTTGGCCAATACCAGAATTTGAACCTTTACTAGAACCAGGCGTAGAAGAAAAAACATCTGTAGATGAATTTGTTGATACATTAAGAGATTTCATTCCCAAAGGTGTTTACGACTCGAACGTAATGACTGAAGAGTTGATGAAAATATACTTAACACCATGGAGTAATGAAAAAGGAAAAGCCGCTTTATTTAGTAACATGCGCAGACTCAATAAAGAATATACCGAAGCTATTACAGGCGATCTTAAAAGCTTACCTCATGAAACACTCATAATATGGGGTAAAGAAGACAAATTTCAAAAGCCAAAGTATGCACCAATGTTAGAAGAAGCAATTCCAAATTCGTCATTGGTTTGGATAGATAAAGCCGCACATTGGGTTATTGATGAACATCCAGATAAAGTGTCTGAGCTTATTAATGAATTTATGAATGATAAAACATTCTAGTGAATTACTAGGCTTATTAAAAATCTATTTATTTCAATATGTTAAGTTTTATTGCATAAAGTAGCGAATAGGCAATCAGTGTAATACCGCTTGATTATATTAATAACCAAGCGGTATTTTTATATGTTTAAGTAACAAATAGCGTAATGAGACAAAACATTAATTTTTAAAAAAGTAGGTTAATGCCTATTAAATATTCAAAATATCGCGTTTATACGTTAATTAATGAAGGTGAGTAACTTAGTTATGTATTTATTTATTCTATTTAACATAATATAAATTATAGGTAGTTAATGTATATATAGAAAGAGCGCTTAAATGCGCCCTTGCTATGTCCAATACTAGACGGTATCGGACATTAAGTGTTTTTATTACAATAACTAGTATTACTAATACAGATACTTTATTTATCAATTTCTTTAATCAATACTAAGTAAACGCTCAGCTGTATATTCGTTAGTAATTAATCCACTGATCATGTTTGACCTTACTGCGCCCAAAATGGCTAACACTTTTTCTTCACCAGCAGCTATCGCATAAATCTGTTTGTTAGCATTTGTTTTTAATGGCGTACTTGCTACACGCTGATTAACTGTGCAATCTAAAAGCTTACCGTTTTTATCAAACACCCAACTAATCATTTCACCAACAGCACCAAGATCTTGTAGCTCTTTAAGTTCTTGCGCATCAATAAAACCATCTATATGTAATGGCGACTTTTCACCTAAGCTACCAATACCCACAAATGTTACATCGGCATCTTTAGCGAGTTTT
This sequence comes from Pseudoalteromonas sp. Z9A6, assembly GCF_011378805.1. Taxonomy (NCBI): domain Bacteria; kingdom Pseudomonadati; phylum Pseudomonadota; class Gammaproteobacteria; order Alteromonadales; family Pseudoalteromonadaceae; genus Pseudoalteromonas; species Pseudoalteromonas sp. Z9A6. The sequence goes on along the minus strand of NZ_WTKZ01000021.1, from coordinate 32,636 downwards.
AAATTGCCGGTAATATTTTGTTGTGCGTGTAACTGTTCTTTTTCTTCAATGCTTCTTGGTAAAACTGGCAATGGCATTGGATAATGTTTTGCATTAGTGTGTTCGGCCATTCTTACTACAACATCATAAGGTGAAGCCGATCCATCCAAAGCCATATTACCTAGCATGGCTACAATTTTATGTTGCGGACAATCAACAGTTCTTAGCTCATCCACACATGAACGTAAAACTCGACCGGTTCCCATAGCAAGTACTTTGGGTTGTTCTGATTTTAGATGACGTTCTATTTCTGCCGCGCCAGCTTGAGCCAAACCTAATGTAGATGAAGGTTCAGATGGATCGCTCGGTACAACTTCACACGAATCTAACCCAAAACGGCTTTTTAATTTTTCGGCCAAATCCATACATTTGGCAATCGGGTGGTCAAGTCTAACTTTAATTAATCCTTGGCTCACAGATAATGCGACCATTCTTTGTGCAGATTGACGAGATATATTTAGTTTTTTAGCAATTTCATCTTGTGTGTTACCGCCAACATAATATAACCACCCTGCTCTGGCTGCATCATCTAGCTTTCTAATTTCTGTATTTGATAGCTTTACCACGTAAACCTCTTAAAATAGAAGGAAAACTAAGTCCTTATTTTTATTACATAATTTTAATTATATGTGCTGCTATATAAATTATTTTATTAATTTTGGAGTATCTATTTATCAATAACGTTTTTGTTATTTATAGTTGTAAATATACCATTCCTTAATAAAAAATACCTAGGTTTCATAGGATTATGTAATTAGAATTTAGTTAATAGCACCTTTATAAAGGTGCTATTTAAGGTAATTAAAGATTGGCTCTAGCGAATTGTTAAACCGTTATTATCAAACTTTAATACTTTATCAGCCGGTGCGCTTAGGTAAATACTATCGCCATATTTTAACGGACAATCACCATCTGCTTTTACTGTTACGGTCCCTTTGCCTTCAATATTTATATGTAAAAAGCTCTCCGATCCTACATGTTCAATTACACCTACAGTACCAGCCCACGTTCCTTGCTCAGTAGAGAGTGTTATATGCTCTGGTCGTATACCAATACAACTAACATTCGCATCTTCATTTTGTGGAGCATCTATAAAATTCATTTTTGGAGAGCCAATAAAACCAGCTACAAATTTGTTTACTGGGTTTTTATAAAGCTCTAAAGGTGTGCCTACCTGTTCAATAATACCGGCATTAAATACCGCGATTCTATCTGCCATTGTCATAGCTTCAACCTGATCGTGCGTAACATAAATTATTGTTTTAGCTTAACTTTTATGTAATTCAGATGTTTCTAAACGCATATTTACACGTAGTGACGCATCAAGATTTGAAAGCGGTTCATCAAATAAAAATGCCGAGGGCTGACGTACAATTGCGCGCCCTATCGCTACACGCTGGCGCTGACCGCCCGATAATTGCCCAGGCTTTCGGTCTAAATAATCGGTCAAATTAAGAATTTTAGCGGCGTTAGCAATTTTACTTTCGATTTCTGTAGGGCTAACTTTGGCTCTTTTTAAAGGAAAAGCAATATTATTACGCACTGTCATATGCGGATACAACGCGTAGGATTGAAACACCATTGCTAAGCCTCTTTTTGCAGGCGGTGTTTTTGTAGCGTCAATGCCGTCAATTTCTATATTACCACTGGTGGTATCTTCAAGCCCTGCGATCATACGAAGTAATGTAGATTTACCACAGCCTGATGGCCCAACAAATACGATAAACTCACCGTCTTTAATTTCTAAGTCGAGTGGTTTAATTACGTTAACTTCATCAAAGTTTTTAGTGACTTGTTTTAGTGTGATGCTGCCCATGTGTATTCTCCTATTTTACTGCGCCGAAACTTAATCCACGCACTAATTGTTTTTGACTAAACCAACCAAGTATTAAAATTGGCACAATGGCCATGGCAGATGCTGCCGATAACTTAGCGTAAAATAACCCCTCAGGGCTTGAGTAACTGGCAATAAATGCCGTTAAAGGTACAGCATTTGCAGCGGTTAAAATAAGTGTCCAAAAAGCTTCGTTCCATGACAAAATTACATTTAACAATAGCGTTGAGGCTATACCCGGTAAGGCTATTGGTAATAAAACATGAAATATTTCTTCTCCAATTGTTGCGCCATCCATACGTGAAGCTTCAAGTATTTCGCTTGGTATTTCTCTAAAGTAGGTGTACAACATCCATACCATTATTGGTAAGTTAATGAGTGTCATTACAATTACTAAACCTAATTTTGTATCGAGTAATGCGAAGTCTCGAAACAATAAATAAATCGGAATAAGTACCCCTACTGGCGGTAACATTTTGGTAGAAAGCATCCACATTAATAAATGCTTTGTTTTTTTAGTTTGTACAAAAGCCATAGACCAAGCAGCAGGCACAGCAATTAATAAACCCAGCAAACTTCAACCTAGCGATATAACTACAGAGTTCCAAAAATGGTTAAAGTATGGCGAACGTGACAGTACATCGCGGTAGTTTTCGAGTGTCCAATCGAATGCATATAAGCTTGGACTTGCTGAAATTGCTTCAGCTTCCGTTTTAAAGCTGGTAATTAACGTCCATAAAATTGGAAAGAAAATCATGCCGCTTATTGTCCATGCAGCTATGGTATAAATTAGTTTGGAACGACGGCTATCTTTTATAGTCATAATTAACCCTCCAAGTTGTTGCCAATTAAGCGCATTAAAAATATAGCGACAATATTTGCAATTATTACTGCAACTATGCCCCCTGCCGAACCGCCACCTACATCAAATTGAAGTAGTGATTGCGTGTAAATTAAGTACGTTATATTGGTCGACGAATAACCAGGACCACCGCTGGTTGTAACTAATATTTCGGCAAAGATTGACAATAAAAATATAGTTTCGATTAAAATAACAGCGGTTACAGCGCGCGATAAGTGCGGCAAAACGATGTAAAAAAACTTACTATGTGGCCCAGCTCCGTCTAAATCAGCCGCTTCTAATTGTTCACGGTCTAATGACTTTATTGCTGTTAGCAGTATTAATGCTGCAAATGGTAACCACTGCCAAGACACAATTATGATGATTGAAAATAACGGCATTTGAACAAAAAAGTCGATAGGTTCAAAGCCAAGTCAAATCGCGAAATGTGCAAATAAGCCATTAACTGGGTTCATTAGCATATTTTTCCATACCAATGCCGACACAGTTGGCATTACAAAAAATGGGGCTAGTACCATAATGCGAACGTAATTTCGTCCCCATATTGCTTGGTCTAGTAAAATAGCTAAGCCAATACCACCACAAATAGTGATAAGTAAAACCCCAGTTACTAGGTAAAGCGTGTTAAAAAATGATTCAAAAAAGCCGGATCAGTTAGAAAAAACTCATAGTTTAAAAAGCCTACAAACTCTTTATCCCCTGGAACGAGTAAGTTGTAATCAATAAATGAAAAATACAGTGTCATACACAGCGGAACTATCATCCAAGCAAGTAATAAAATTACACTAGGAAGAAGCATAAACCAAGCAAACGTGCGCGAGTTAGTTGTTGCCATAAAGGTGACCTTAAAAAAGCCAATTCTATTTACTTGTTAACTATCAAGTGAAAATCAGAAACCCTTGATAGCGTTTATAACTAACAAGTAAATAGAATTGACATAAAATATTGGGTAAGCTTGAGTACTTACCCGCCCATTACATGCTATTTAAGATAGCGAGCTTTACGCATTGTTCGCTCAACGAGGTGCTGAGACGTACTAAGCGCTTGCTTAACGGTCATTTGGCCAGTTAATGCTGCTGAAAATTGTTGCCCAACAGCTGTACCAATTCCTTGAAACTCAGGAATAGCAACAAACTGAATACCTACATAAGGCACTGGTTTAACGGTCGGATTTTTAGGATCTGCAGATTGAATAGAATCTAAGGTAATTTGCGCAAACGGTGCTGCGTCCATGTACTTTTGATTACTGTAAAGTGATTTACGTGTATCTGGCGGTACTTTTGCCCAACCTTTTTTGTCGGCTACAAGTTGAGTGTATTCTTTAGATGTTGCCCAGCTAATAAATTTCATTGCGGCATCTGGTTTTTTGCTGCTTGCCGGTACGGCTAAAGTCCAAGACCATAACCAGTTACCGCGTTTACCTAGACCGTTATCTGGCGCAAGTGCAAACCCTGCTTTATCGGCAACTTCTGAATCTTTTTTGTTAGTAACAAATGCGCCTGCAACGGTTGCATCAATCCAAATACCATATTTTCCGGTTTGAAATAGTGCAAGGTTTTCATTAAAGCCGTTTGCAGATGAACCCGCAGGACCAGATTCTTTCATCACGTCGACATAATACTGAAGGGTATTTTCCCACTCTGGGGTATTAAACTGAGGTTTCCAATTTTCATCAAACCAACGCGCACCAAACGAATTTGCCATGGATGTAATAAGCGCAACGTTTTCGCCCCAACCTGCTTTACCACGTAGACAAAGGCCATAAACACCTTCTTTTTTATCTGTCATCGCTTTAGCAGCTTTGCGTATAAAGTCCCATGTTGGGGCTTTAGGCATTGTCAGCCCTGCTTTTTCCATTAAGTCTGTGCGGTACATAACCATTGAGCTTTCGCCATAAAATGGCGCAGCATAAAGTTTGTCATTAATCGTTAAACCACTTCGAATTGCCGGAATTAAATCGTCTAAATCGTATTTTTCACCTAAATTATCCAGCTCTTTTAGCCAGTTTTGCTTGCCTCAAATTGGTACTTCATAAGTACCTATGGTCATAACATCGTATTGGCCGCCCTTTGTTGCAACATCGGTAGTGACACGTTGGCGAAGAATGTTTTCCTCTAGAGTGACCCATTTTAGATCTATATCAGGGTTTTGGCTGGTAAAGTTACTACTTAATTCTTTCATGGTGATCATGTCACCATTGTTAACAGTCGCTATTGTAATTGTTTCTTTTGCCGCAGCGCCCATGCTTATAAAGCCACACGCGAGCATAATTAATTTATTTTTCATCGGGTATTCCCCATACACGTTATGCTTTAACAAGTACTATTAAATTTCAATCTAATGCCAATTCTATTTATGGCAGTTTTAACGCATAAAACTGCCCGCAAAGTGCCTTTTTAGGTCCTTTGTTTAAATAGTTAGACTAGTTGGATAATGATTTAAAATTTAACAGATATTTCAGAAGTGAAGCCGTCAAATCCTTTACCGATTTGGCCGCCCGAATTAACACCTTCTTCTTGGTTAACATACTCAACTTTTAAAAGCGTTTTATCGTTAAACCAGTAACCTGCGGCTACTTGAATACGCTCTACTGTGTTGTCTGTTTGTTCAATTAAGTCAGAAGTGTTTTCGGCTTCTGCATAACGAGCCGCTACATATAGCTTTTTAGGAATAATATATTGTTGTGCTTCAAAAACGAAGTACTCAACCGATGAGTCGCCTTCTATTACACTGTTTGAATCAAAAGTAGTACCATTTTCATCTGCTATACCGTTTGTACCAAAGTAGGTAATACCGGCAACTGCATTACCAGCGGCATCTGCAAATGTGTAATCATCAGATGATTTACCAACCATAAAGATTAAGCTAGTTTCGTCAGATGGTTGATAAGCTAAATTAAGCTGGATGATTGATTGCTCAAGCCCTGGCATTGCGCCAACGTGAGTGTCACGCTCGTTCGAAGGTGACGCTGAGAAATTATAGTTTTCACCATCGCCAAAGCGATAGTTTGTTGTGGTTACACCATCAAGACTTGCTACGCCATTTTCAAAACGTAACTGGTCGCCTTGATTGGCTTTTAATAAGTTTAAACCTGCTTTAAAGCCACCTTCAAATTCTAAAGTACCTTGAAGACGGTAGTTATAACCTCTGTCTTCTTGAAATGCTTCACCGAAACTTGAAGTCGTAATGTGACCTGTAACATTATAAGCACGAACTACACCACTATCGAAAGTTTCGCTGTAACTTAGCTGTGCACCGTTTTCTGCGGTTGCGTAATCGGTAATACCATTACCAATAAGTGCATTACTTTGGTTATCTGCGCCGTCTTGAAAACCTTTAAATTGAAAAGGCGACCCACCAATGTTACCTAAACGCAGTGTTAAATTTGCGTTTACTTTTGGTGTGCCATATAGACCTAGTAAGTCAAATTCAACACCTGCAAAATCGTTGTGAAATGAAAAGTCACGATCTTCGCCACCAAAGTCATTAGGCTCTTCTGCAATATCTATATCGGCAGTAATGAATTCGTTAATATGAAATTTAAGTATTAGATTTGCTCTAATACGGCCAAATCCTGATTCTTGTTCTTCATCTTCTGGACGAAATGCACCGTCTTTAGCCTGAATTGACTGAAAGTTTTGCATTAGTAAAAAGTCTACGTCAACGCGATCTAAATATTCAGAAATATCAGCCTGTGCTGGAGCCGATGTAGCCATAGCTGCCGCTATGAGTGAAATTGCAAATTTAGTCTTTTTATTATTCAACATAATAAGCTCTTTATTTAGTGTGGTGTGTAATGCCAACTTTATTAAATTGCATTTTCATTTAATGAAATTGGTATTAATTCAGTGTGTATAGATGAGGCTCGCTGAGCAAAACATTAAATAGTTAATGAAATTGCATTTATGAGCATAAGCTCACCTGTTGAGTATAAGCACAGAATGGATTTGGAAGGTCAACGATTTTTTATTACAAAACGTTTACAAAAAATCGAATTTATATGTAAATATTTTTGAATCAATAAGTTAAGTAGCAAATTTGTTACATCAAATTTTGATGGAATGATGTATTGGATTAAGGAATTTCTTATGAATACGCCATTATTGTTCAATACTATTAATAAAAATATAAGTTAGTAGAAGACATAAAAGCAGGTAATCCTTTAAAAATAGGCTGTTGGGCAACCTATAAACAGTTTATTTATTGGTGTTTTTTAAGTAACGTTCTTGAGCTTATGATGGGGTTAGCTTAGTATTAAAGCACTTAGATGTATTCAAAATAGAAGTAACCTACATATGGAATTTGTTCGCCCGCTAGAGCCCATCCTCATTATTGATGACGTTAAGGAAATTCGTGATTATCTAAACCAAATTTTAACTGACTTAGGGTTTGAAGATATATTAGAAAGTGCTGATTTTAGCTCTGCCAAACCTATTATGGACAATAAACCGCCAGGCGTTATATTTGTAGATGTAGATTTACCTGACTCTAACGGTGCAGAGATATTGGAATACATTAATAGTGCTTACCCGCACACTCATGTTGTTATGTGTTCGGGCCACAATAGTCTCGAAAACGTACAAAACACGTGGGAAATGGGCGCTAAAGGTTTTATTGCAAAACCTTTCAATACAAAAAAAGTAGACACTGTAATGAAGCGTCTTGAAATAATAGAATAATAGAAAGGTTAGCATGCATAGTACTGTTACTGCGATTATAGAAGATCTTTCGAGTGTTATATTTGGTAAACAACAACAAATAAAACAGGCACTTACATGCTTATTTAGCGAAGGGCATTTACTCATTGAAGATTTGCCTGGCATGGGAAAAACCACTCTTTCTCATGCATTGTCAGCTGTGTTAGGTTTATCGTATCAGCGTATACAATTTACCAGTGATCTTCTCCCTGCTGATATTCTGGGTACTAATATATTTAACTCTACCGAGCACAGTTTTACGTTTCATAAAGGCCCTATTTTTAGCCAAGTTGTTTTAGCTGATGAAATAAACCGCGCAGGGCCCAAAACACAAAGTGCGTTGCTTGAAGCAATGGAAGAGCAACAAGTAACAGTCGATGGAAAAAAATATACGCTGCCAAATCCATTTTTTGTGATAGCAACACAAAACCCGCTTTATCAATCAGGTACCTACCCGTTACCTGAGTCGCAATTAGACCGATTTTTAATGCGCATTAGCTTAGGTTTTCCACCTAAAGAAGCCGAAAAACGCTTAATTTTGAATATGCAAAAACGAGATTACAGCCAATTACCTAAGCGTATTAACCAACAAGAGTTAGCGGCAATTCAAACTCAGATAAGCCAAATTACTTTAAGTAGCCCGGTTATTGACTACATTATAGAGCTTGTTAATTACACACGCACAAGCAACGCTTTTGCATCATCGTTATCACCTCGTGCTAGTATGGCTCTGGCTAAAGCGGCTAGGTCGTGGGCCTTTATTGATGGTCGTGATTTTGTAATGCCAGAAGATGTTCAAGCCGTATTTGCAAGTGTGTGTCAGCATCGATTAGGTTTGCATAATGAGTCAGGTGAAGCACAAGTAAACGATATTTTAAAAAACGTATTAGTTCCGGTATAAACTTTTATGCCAAAAAAAACAGCTAAGCGCTCTTCTTTATTTAAGTCATTTAAGCAAAGTGTATTTAATAAGTTATTAAAAAATAAACATTTAAAAAACTCAATTACACTTGAACACAGAACAATTTATGTATTGCCATCATCCCTTGGTTGGTACTTTATAGTTGTAGCTATTTTAAACTTTGTGATGGGCATTAATTATCAAAATAATTTAATTTTAATAATGTCTTATCTTATGTTTGTGGTAATGATTATTACTATATTAATGGGCTACAGTAACGCTAAAGGCTTAACAGTTAAATTTAAAGATGCATTTAACAGCTACGCTCCTCAAAAACCGAGTATTATATTTGAATTACAAAGCCCTTCTGTTACCCAATCTATTAATTTAACATATCAAGGTAGTGAGCAAACTTACAAACATACCGGCCAAGTTGATAGTAAACCTCAGTTGCTTACACTCCACTTACCCTATAGCTCACGCGGTAAGTACTCAGTGCAACGTATTAAAATAGCGAGTAACTACCCCTTTGGTTTGATAACTGTTTGGAGCTACATTCAATTACAAGAAGAAGTATTTGTATATCCGTCGCTTGAACAGGTTCACTGTGATGCGCATGTTTCTATGCTTGATGAGCAAGCCGATAAAGGTATTTCTACACAATCTGGTAGCGAAGAGTTTGAGTCTCTTATCCCACACTTACCTGAGATGGGCTTGCAAAGAGTGTCGTGGAAGCATTACGCAAAAACACAGCAGTTGTTAGTTAAAGAGTTTGTAGACTTTAAAACAGCAAATGCGCTCTTCGATTTTACGTTAATGAATGGAGATACAGAACAACGTTTAAGCCAGTTATGCTTTTTAGTGTGTGAAGCAACCGAGAAAAACACCCCTTTTATGTTAAAGCTACCGAATAAAACAATAAATACAAATACCGGACAGCAACATAAGCAGCAATGCTTAGAATTATTATGCTCATTTAATGGTGATGTGTAATGGACATACTTAAAAATGAAAAAGTAATAAATTATTCGCTGTCTTTTATATATGCATGTTTGATTGTATTTTTTGTATCACATTTACCGCTTGTTTTTGTTGGTGTACTTACACTTATTTGTGCATGGAACTTTTACATAACGCTGAGTAATAAACCCAAGCCAAATGCTTGGCTGGCAAATATACTCGCAGGTGTGTCATTAGGTTTAATGCTCTACACAGTAGGCATGTCGGATACGGTTATTTTATTTGTGGCTATGCTGCTACTTGCTAGTTTATTTAAGCTGCTGCAGGCTAAAACCAAAAAACACTATCATGTAATTACAACGCTTACGTTTTTTTCACTCTCATCGGTGTATTTATTTAACCAAAGCATTTTAACGACTTTAACTGTAAGTTGTTTATACATATTAAACTTTGCAGTACTTGGCCTACTCGAGTCCAAACATAATTTAAAAATCGCCTCTAAGCAAAGTGGTAAATTGCTACTTTTAGCGCTTCCTTTAGCTATATTTTTACTGCTTTTTTTACCAAAAATGCCTGCCTTTTGGCAGCTTCCTGGGCCTAAGCTTGCTAAAACAGGGCTTTCTGAACAAGTCGATCCATTCGATATTGCAAAGCTTTCAAACTCAGATGAACTTGTGTTTAGAGCTAAATTTAACGAAGAAAAACCTGTAGCGCCTTATTATTGGCGAGTAATAGTCCATGATGAGTTTAATGGTAATGCGTGGCTTACGTCTGACTTTTTAAAATATAATAATGTAAAAACAAATACGCAGAGCGAAAATGATGAGCAACTTATTGCAAGCTACTCAGTTATTGCAGAGCCTGCTACACAAAAATGGCTCTATGGTTTAGCGTATTCCAGTAGTAACTCACCAAATGTTGAGGGTAATTCGCTAGGTTTATTGCGTAAAAAAAGTCGCCAAGCTAAAAACTTACAATACGATGTAAATAGCTTTAACTTCACAGCTTTACCGCTTGGCGAATTTGAAGAAAAACGCTACAAATACCTCTCCAATAAAAAGAATGTAAAAACATCATCACTTGCTAAAAACTTAAAGCAAAATACACACTCTGACCGCGATTTTTACAATAGCTTATTACAGTACTTTGCAGGTACGGGATTTACTTACACATTAACACCCACTCCTATGAGCGGCGATAACACCATAGATCAATTTTTATTTGATAATCAACGTGGCTTTTGTGGCCACTATGCCAGTGCCGCTGCGTACATTTTTAGAACCGCAGGTATACCCGCTCGACTAGTAAGTGGCTATTTAGGTGGTGAATTAAATCAAGATAATAATACGCTAACAGTTCGACAATACGACGCACATGCATGGGTAGAAGTATATTTACAAAACGAAGGTTGGGTTATTTTTGATGCAACCGCCGTTGTTGCACCAGAGCGTTTAAATGGCTCACTTTCGCAAAACGAAGAGCTGAATGACGAATTTAAAAGTAACCTTGATTTTGGTTTAGTGAGTTTAAGTAATTTCCCCGCTATTAATTGGTTAAGGTTGGAACTTGAAAACCTCGATTATCAATGGTCTAGCTGGGTACTTGGTTTTGACGAAGAAAAACAAAATGATTTTCTAAAATCAATTTTTGGTAGTAAAAACATTTGGCTTGTACCATTAATGGTTTTACTACCAGCTGGTTTTTGTTTTATATGTTATTTTGTTTATTTAAACTTGCCAAAACGCCCGGCTAAATTAGCGCCTATGGTTAAAGAATTTTATGAAGTAAAAGCATGGGCTAAAAAACAAAAAATAAATACACCCGATAATTTAACACCGAATCAGCAGTTACATTTTTTTGCTGACAAACTCCCTCGTTCTGCACAATCTATAAACACTTTTAGTCAGTTATTTAACCAAGTACGCTATGGTAAAAAACCTTTTACGAAAGAGCGTAAAACTCAGGCTAAAGATCTGATAAAATTAATTAAAATTTCCAAATAGAGAATACTATGAATGCTGTTGTTATAGGCGTTATTTTAATGCTCGGGCTATCTCTGGCTCGCGTTAACGTCATTGTTGCCATGATCATAAGTGCGTTAGTTGCAGGTCTTACTGCAGGCTTGGGCATAAAAGAAAGTGTTGATGCGTTTAATTCTGGCCTTTCAGCTGGAGCTGAAATTGCACTAAGTTATGCTATGCTCGGCGCGTTTGCCGTTGCTATTTCTAAGTCGGGTTTAACACGCATTCTCGCTGATAAGCTACTTGCTAAAGTAAATGCAAAAGGCAGCGGTAATGAAACATTTTTAAGTTACTTCATTTTATTAATTATTTTAGGTTGTGCAATTTCTTCGCAAAACTTAGTCCCTGTACACATAGCGTTTATTCCTATTTTGATCCCGCCGTTACTCGTTGTTTTTAATCAGTTAAGATTAGACAGGCGTGCTATAGCGTGTATTTTAACATTTGGATTAGCAACGTCTTACATGGTGCTGCCTTATGGTTTTGGGGGTATTTACTTATATTCTATTTTGCACAAAAACCTAGTTGATAACGGCCTAGACATTGTAAATACACAAGTCCCTATGGCGATGATCATTCCTGCATTAGGTATGTTTATTGGATTGCTTATTGCGGTATTTATTACCTACAAAAAACGCCGCGAATACACCGAGCTCCCATTAACAACTGTTAGTAAATCGGCTGAAGTCGAAAACCCTAAAAAAGTAATGACTGTAGGACTTTTTGCAGTACTTGCCTCACTTGTCGCACAAAATCTAAGTGGCTCAATGATTTTAGGTGGCTTAGTAGGTGTAATGATATTTAGTGTTTTTGGTATAGTTAAGTGGGAAGAAAACGGCGACGTATTTAGTAAAGGCGTTGCGATGATGGCCATGATTGGCTTTATTATGATATCGGCACAAGGTTTTGCATCGGTTATGCAAGCCACTGGCGATGTAGCAAGCTTAGTACACAGCGCAGCCGCCCTTTTTGATGGTAATAAACCTTTGGCCGCCGGTGTTATTTTGTTAGTCGGGTTATTAATTACAATGGGAATTGGCAGTTCGTTTTCAACAGTGCCTATTATTGCAACTTTATTTGTTCCTTTATGTTTAGACCTTGGGTTTTCTGTTATGGCTACCGCTGCGCTTGTTGGTACTGCGGGCGCTCTAGGTGATGCAGGCTCTCCTGCTTCAGATTCAACGCTTGGCCCAACATCGGGTTTAAATGCCGACGGCCAGCACGACCACATTAGAGACTCTGTTATTCCAACGTTTATTCACTTTAACATTCCACTGCTTATATTTGGCTGGATTGCAGCAATGGTACTTTAAAAAGTATTTATGTAAGTTTAATAAATGTAATTAAAAGCTAAATATAACCAAAAAGGTATGTTAAAAGCATACCTTTTTAGTATCCAAATCCAACAACTCTCACCCCTATCAATCTCCCAAGTTTGATTATTTTTTAGTTAATATCAGCTCTGTTGTTGAGATTATATTTAATAAATTTTTAGTATGATGTGTTCTTTAAGGGGTTTTATATAAGCACCAATTAAGGTGGTTATATAATTTTACTTTAGCGCGTATTCAAAGCTTTAAGTTAATCAAAACCATAAATCATTTTGTCGCATACTACCGGAGTCGGTCTGTGGTTATCATCAACTGCTACAAACGTAAAGCTGCCACTAATGGCTGAATGTTTATCGTCTTTGTGCATCGTTTCTAATAATATATCTACGTCAACTTTTAAGCTGGTGTTGCCTACATGCACTACTTTAGCTATTAACTCTGCAAAAGTACCTGCTGGTATGGCTTCTTTAAAGTCGACTCTATCTGAAGATATAGTTACCAAAGGCTTACGGCAAAAACGAGTCGCTGCTATAAATGCCACTTCATCCATCCACGCCAGTGCATCACCACCAAATAAAGTATTGTGATGATTAGTACGCCCTGGAAACACGGTTTTAGTTACCGATGTGGTTGAGTCTTCAATACGCTGAGCAATTATTGCATCGCGATTTACGTCAGTCATAATCTCTACTTTTTGTTTGCTAATGTATCTTGCATTAGTAATGCAGGATCAAGGCGTTCGCCTTTCCAGTTAAAACGCCAATCTAGGTGAGGACCCGTTACACGCCCTGTTGCACCAATTTCAGCTACTTTGTTACCTTGCTCAATTTTATCACCTACTTTTACATCAAGCTTACTTAAGTGAATGTAAGTTGAGGTAATACCATGGCCATGATCAATAATTAATGTACCGCCAGAGTAATATAAATCAGGTTCAGCAAATACCACGGTACCACTAATAGGCGCGTAAACAGGAGAGCCCGTTTTATTGGCAATGTCTAAGCCAAAGTGCGGACGACGAGGCTCGCCATTAAAATAACGCTGGCTACCATAAACACCCGATATGCGCCCTTCTGCAGGCTTTAACACAGGGTCTAAAAAGTACAATAAATCAGAGTCTACTTCTCTGGCTTTTCGTACCGCAATGGCTTCGCGGCTTATACGCGCACTAACTTCTTTTGCCGGAGATACATATTTTTTAGCTACGCCGGTAATTTTATCAATTTTATATTCGCGCTTAGTGATAGCTATTGATTGTGAATGCGATTCACCATTGTTATCTACCCATTTTAAAGTATGAGTAGTATCAGCGTCACGACCAAAACCAAACACAAAATCACCCTTTGGTGAAAGTTTTAAGCTTTTGCTATCTAAACTTACTGATTTAGCGTTTTCTAGCTTTCCAGTAACTAAACCGCCTTGTGTTAAATGCCCTTTTAACTCAAGCGCCATAGCACTAAAGCTAGCAGATGCAACAAGCGCTGTTGCTAAAAGTGTTTTAAACATAACTAATCGATCCTTTTCCAACACCTTCATAAGCGGTTACTTTCACTGCTTTTTCTGGGTATTGAGCTTTAATTTGGCCTGCTACATGTTCAGCAATACATTCTACAGTGGTATCTACTGGCAAAATGTCGCAACGAGACTCGCTAATAGCCATTTCAAAATAGCCTTGTGCCGATGTATAAGCAAAACATACGTCACCCGCTTTGGCTGGTATGTGTTTTAAATCAGCTGCATTAATTTGATCTTCACTGGTGGCTAAGTAAATATCTTCCCACTTTTGAGACCATTCTTTTTGCAAGCGCGGCATAGAGATACCATCTAGGCTAATACCAATTTGAGAACGATGCCCATGAATAATACGCTGGCAATTACCGTCATGTTTTTTAAGGCCATGGCTATAATGATAATAAAAACTTTGGCTGTGTTCAGGCTTAAGAGACAGCTCTATTTTTTCAATGTTATCTGGTAGCTTCGGTAAAATAGTCGCAATTAAAAATTCGGTAACCGATTCAACCGTTACTTCGTCTGCGTTAATCATGCAATAAGCTTGATGAGGGGCACTCATAGCTAAGTGGTTGTTTTCACCAAATGTACAGTCGAGTGTTTTATGCTCGTCAAATTCAGATACAGTGCCATTAAGCCCTGTAGGAATTGCTAAACGGTGATCAATGCACTCATCTATAATGCCTTTAATTTGCTTTTTAACTAAACCAAAATCTAAAACCATAGACTCTTCGTTAAGTTTACCGTGCAAAGTTAAATCAACAATCCAGCTCTCGCCAACGGCGCCGCGTTTGTTACATAAGTAAGAAAAATCAATCACAGTTAGTGAGTTAACAAAAAGGATCATAAACTTCCTTTAGACTGGTTATAAGACAGCGTTAATTATAATGATTTCTGATTGTAATTGCGCGGTTTTATAGTGCAAAAACCAATCGCGTTGATTGATTGATGATTTAATATGCAATATTTTGATTTTTTAACTGCTCCGAGTTGTTTAGCGTACAAGTGTACGCTAAAGTACTTGGCAATTTCTAAGCGAAGATAAGTGTTATGGAACCTAAAAATAGCTATACAAAAGAAGAGTTGATCCTGTGTGGTCAAGGTGAAATGTTTGGTGAAGGCAACTGCCGCTTACCAAGTGACAACATGTTAATGATGGACCGCATTACCTCTATTACTGCTGATGGCGGAATTCATGGTAAAGGCGAAATTGTTGCTGAGCTTGATATTGACCCTAGCCTGTGGTTTTTCGATTGTCATTTTAAAGGCGACCCAGTAATGCCAGGTTGTTTAGGCTTAGATGCTATGTGGCAACTAGTTGGTTTTTACTTAGGTTGGTCTGGTGGCCCAGGTCTTGGCCGTGCGCTAGGTGTGGGTGAAGTTAAATTTACTGGCCAAATTTTACCAACTAATAAAAAAGTAACTTACCGCCTTGTAATGAAACGCGTAATTAAACGTAAATTGTTCATGGGCGTTGCAGATGGCACTGTAGAAGTAGATGGCCGAGTAATTTACGAAGCAAAAGATTTAAAAGTGGGCTTGTTCCAAGACACTAGCGCGTTTTAATTTTTAAATGCGTACAAAAAGGCCTCCAACGTGGAGGCCTTTTTGCTTAAATTCGATTATTGATTTTAGGTTTTGTACATGTTGCGGTTTTCAATCGCTTCACGCCAACCTCCTAACCACTCTGATTTGGGATCTACTTGTTGATAAGGGCATAGCTCTTTTGAGCGACCTGCTAAACCTGCTTTAAAACCTTGAGAATGAGCTCTTTCTAAACGATCTCTTTTCTGTCTCTTCATCGGTAATATCCTCACCTTTTTATTTATATATTGTGTAGCATTAGTGAAATCTACATTTAATGAATAGTTAATAAAAATGTAAAATTCAAATCATAAAAGCAATTAAATTGTTTGACTTTAACTAAGCTGCTGATGCAAAAATGAATTAACATTTAAAAAAGTAAGTGGTCATACAACATTCAATTTGACCGGTTTTATGCTGAATAAAATGCGACTCAATAATCGCTAAAAAGCACTTATGTGCTTTAATTGTGACCGACTAATATAGACTAAGTTCCAAACAAAAATGTAATCGTGACACTTTTATTTCATTAATCTTAAATTAGTAGCCCGCCCCTAACTTGAAGTATTTTTAAACAATTTTAATTTATGCTTGATTATTTAAAGTCGATCGGTCTAATATACGTACATGAACAAAAATACATCAACACCAATACGCCGTGGTCGCCCACCTAAAATAGCCAGAGAGAACGCCGATACCAAAGCGTTACTTATTCGCACGGGCCTAGAAACATTAACAGAGTTTGGTTTTAGCGCCACGGGGCTCGATACTATTTTAAAAAAAGCGGCTGTGCCTAAAGGCTCTTTTTATCATTACTTTAAAAGTAAAGAAGCCTACGGCATTGCTCTAGTTGATGCATACGACAGTTATTTTATTGCCAAGCTTACCCATTACCTGCAACAAGAAGATGTTCCCCCACTTGAGCGAATCGTTAATTTTACCCAAAGCGCAATTAAAGGAATGAAAAAATACGATTACAAACGTGGGTGTTTAGTCGGTAACTTAAATCAAGAGCTTAACCATTTAAGTGATGAGTTTAAAACCAGGTTAATGCAAAGCTATACCGCTTGGCAAAACCATGTAGAAGTTTGCTTAAACCAAGCTAAGCAACAAGGCACAATTGCAAGCCATGTAAATACAAAATTGATGAGTGAGTACTTTTGGATTGGGTGGGAAGGTGCGGTTATGCGCGCAAAGCTCACAAAATCAAATACCCCACTTACTTTATATACAGAAATGTTTTTACGCGCATTACTAACCTAATGCGTTTTTATTCACCAATTAAAAGACGATCGGTCTAAAAGGATATCCCATGAGTAACCCAATTAAAGCCATTGTTATTAATAAAGAAGATAATAACTACAGCGCCTCATTATCGACTATAGAAAGCAGTGATTTACCAAACGAAAACGTGTCTATCGACGTGCTATACAGCACACTTAACTATAAAGATGGTTTAGCAATTACGGGTAAAGGCCCCGTTGTACGCAGTTTTCCTATGGTGCCAGGTATCGATTTAGTGGGTACGGTTACAAATTCCACCAGCGATGAATTTAAAAATGGCGATAACGTAATATTAAATGGCTTTGGTGTAGGCGAAAAACATTGGGGCGGGCTTGCTCAAAAAGCAGCACTTAATAGCGATTGGTTAATCCCCTTGCCTACAGGTATTTCACCAAAACAAGCAATGCAAATAGGTACAGCCGGTTATACCGCTATGCTAAGTGTTATAGCACTTGAAAAACAAGGAATAACTCCTGAATCTGGCGAAATACTGGTAACAGGTGCCAATGGTGGCGTAGGCAGCTTTGCTATTTATTTATTAAACCAGCTTGGCTACAACGTAACAGCAGCTACTGGTCGATTAGATCAAAGTGAATATTTAAAAGAGTTAGGTGCTAAACAGGTAATTGACAGAAACGAGCTTTCAAATCCTGGTAAGCCTTTTCAAAAAGAGCGCTTTGCAGCGGCAATAGATTCTGTAGGTAGCCATACACTTGCCAATATTTGTGCATCATTAAAGTATGGGGGTGTAGTAACCGCCTGCGGACTTGCCCAAGGCATGGATTTACCTGCCTCAGTTGCCCCATTTATATTACGTGGTGTGTCACTAATAGGCATTGATAGCGTAATGCGCCCTAAAGCCGACAGAATTGAAGCGTGGGATCGTTTAGCAAAATTAGTTAGCGCTGATTACTTAGATAAAATTTCGACTGAAATTTCACTAGAACACGCCATTGATAACGCAGAGCGACTTATGCAAGGCAAAATTCGCGGTCGTGTTGTAGTTAATTGTAAAAGTTAAGCTATTTACACTGTTAAAGCCTCGTTATTAAATTTATAATGCAATTTGTATTTTAATAACGAGGCAACACCTATGAGCAACCAAGAACTTTTCAGTAATAATCCACTGCAAGGCGTTAAATTAGAACAAGTGGTTGAAGAGCTGGTTGAACAATACGGGTGGGAGCTCCTACACGCTTATTTACAACTTAACTGCTTTAAAAACAATCCTGATATAAAGTCAGCGGTTAAATTTTTACGTAAAACACAATGGGCACAAGAAAAAGTAGATAACTTTTACCTTTATCGTCTTAAAAACTTACCTAAGCCTGATGATGTGCAATACGAATTACCGCCACGCGATCGCGTGATCCCAGCTGATCATAAACCTGGTGAGCCATGTGAGTTAAGTTTTAGTGATGCAAAACGTATTATGGAAAAAAAAGCATCAAAGCAACGTGCTCGCGATCGTAAACAACGCTCTAATTCTAGTAACCCTTGGGGTAACTAAACACGCTAATTTAATTTTGTAGAGCTATTTTAAATGGCTCTACAAGTCTCTTTTATTAATTTTTATTACATCCACGCCGTATAGCTAACAAATAGAAATCAATACCCTCGGTTTTTCCAAAAATCTGTTTCAGTACGCTCTACCTCTAATGCCACCTTAAAAGTTTTATCAGCAATAATTTTTCCATTTAGCTCAATCGTCATACGCCAATCACCCAACTTATTCTCTATTGGTAACCAAAGCGTGTCGCCTAAATAAAAGTTCCAATCACTGTTTTTAACGTATACATCGCCTTCAAAGGGGTCCATTACATCACCTTCACTGTCTGGAATATCTGGATGGTATATACAATAGTGAAGCTTTTCGCCTTTACCCTTTTTAATATTTACGATTAAGCCAAACTCAACATCTACCTCAGCTATTACATTTGTTGTAAATTGCTCTATTTGTGGCAATGCTTTACTTTCGCTGTCCCACTTAGAGTAAATACCGTGACTTTGTAACATCACTACAGGTTTTGTTTTAGCCATTAAGGTAACCTTTTATATTAGCTATTTTTGCATTAGTTTAACTTTTGAAATTTTAAAATAAAACACAATCCAATAAAGTTAAATCTCAACTTAGCTTTAATACTTCGCCTATTTACATCATTGCTAATTTGTCATCATTGTTTACACACTATTTGCAAAATTGCTGATTATTGTTTGAGTAACTTAATTGATCAGGTATGCAGCAATGAAACTACACGCAGTTAATATTAAAAACTCAAATCGGGTAAATGCTATAAAGCTAAGCACCTTGGCTCTAGTTGTTTCATCGTTAGTTGCTTGTGGAGGTGGAGAAGGCATAGTTGATACCTCAACAACTACAGATTCATCACCAACCACCTCAGATAACGGTACAG
Organism: Pseudoalteromonas sp. Z9A6; assembly: GCF_011378805.1. NCBI lineage: Bacteria > Pseudomonadati > Pseudomonadota > Gammaproteobacteria > Alteromonadales > Pseudoalteromonadaceae > Pseudoalteromonas > Pseudoalteromonas sp. Z9A6. Next base: position 13,200 of record NZ_WTKZ01000021.1, on the reverse strand, counting down.
GTACGAGTAGCTCAACCCAAGGCGTGCTTTGTGAATATAGCTACAGTGAATATAACGAGTCAGAATCAGTACAAGCCACCAGCGCTGCAGATTGGTCATGCACAGGAACTACACGCGACTTAGTCGCTAATGGCATACCTGATCACGAAGTAGGTACATTCCCTAGTGCCGATAACCCAAATACTATTTCTGAACAATCAGTAAATGAAAGCTACACACTTGAGCCTGTAGAAACAACACAAGCAACCATGCTTGGTGCCCCTCGTGGAATGATAGGCGTTGTACTTAACGGCATTAAAATAGACGCAGGCACAGGCGGAAGTTGCGATGATTCAGGCACCGATTGCGATTTAGGCGACAACAGTGGTAATTGGAACATAGAAGCCTTAAGCCAAGACACGTTTAGTTTTGGAACAGACGACAACAATGCACACGTTCAACCCGATGGCACATATCATTATCATGGTATGCCTGAAGGCTTTGTAACACTGCGAGGTGGCAATAGCTCCACTATGACTCTAATAGGCTGGGCAGCAGACGGCTTTCCCATTTATGCACGTTACGGCTATTTAGACTCAAATGATGCAACTTCAGCGCTAACCTTAATGACCGGTAGCTACCAACACATAACATCTGTAAGCGCAAACCGCCCTTCTACCGATATATACCCATTAGGTACATTTGCACAAGATTGGGAGTACGTAGCAGGCTCTGGTGATTTAGATGAATGTAATGGCCGCGTTGGCGTAACACCTGAGTTTCCTGATGGGATATACCACTACTACGCAACAGACACTTACCCGTTTTTTCAACGCTGCGTTAAAGGCGAAGTTTAATTAGGAGTAAGTTATGCCTTATATGAAAAATTATCTGTTAAGTGTGACCACATTGGGCTTATTGAGTACATCAACATTAGCAAACGCGCATTTAATGGTTGCAGAGCACGGTACGCTGAATTTTGTTGATAATAACGTGTTTATTGTGCTTTCAATCCCTATTTCGGCTTTTAAAGGGGTTGATGAAAACAAGGATGGCAAAGTGTCAATAATTGAGTTTAACGCTCATAAAAAACTAATAACTAAGCGAGTTAAAAAGAACGTTTATTTAGCGGATCATCAGTATAAATTTACTATTGATGGACTTTTACTAAACCCAGAAGCGTCGCATAAACATAAAAGCGACAATATAGACCAAGTAACCATTACTGGGCGCTACTCTTTGCCAAGTAAACTAACCAAAGTTAACTTTAACGTTAAGCTATTTAGTAACAATGAGCACAAGCAGCATTATCAAATTACAGCGACTAATAAAACGCAAAAGCTAACTCATCAATTTGAGCTATCACCAACGTCGCCCTTTAGTAAGGTGTTTAATAATTAGTAATACTTACCTAAATAATTAAGTAGTAAAGAGTACAAGTTAAACCAATTTGTGCTCTTTTTTATCTTTGTCTTGTTATTTAACACTCTTTAGTGAAGGGTTCTTTCTATAAAGATACAAGCTTGGGATTTTTAGGAAAATAATGCTCTTGTTGCTGCTCACATAAACTAAACTCACGGGTGTTTTTATATGGTAACTTCATAAAGCCCGCAACACCCACGTCCGTAATATTTACTGCGTATTGCATAAGCTTATTTAGCAAACGTTTAAACTCAACCTCTTTGCTCGAATCGAGTAAGCGGTAGTAATGGTGAATCTTCATTCTGTCAGGCAGTGCTTCAAAAATAATACACCCCGTATGATGAATTTGGTTAAGCTCAAATACGCACTTAATAACTTTTTTTGGTAGCTGTAGTTGCTCATCAGGGTCTTTACCGTCTTCAAAGTATGAATGCGGGCGGGTTATGTCGTTTGCTTTCATGCTTACAACTTCGTATTCAAGCTCTGGTAGGCTATCAAACTTAAATGCACCGGTGCCATCTCGCTCTAGTTGAATGGTTTTACGGGCGTCAAACAAACAACACTTAAATAACCCTTTTTGATTAATCGCTTGCGCAAGCATCACTGTGTTATTAATCGCATCACTAAACGCATCACCCAATGATTCGTCATGCATTATTAAAGATGATTCAACAAACATTGACTCATCCTTCCAATGAAAACTAAGCCCACCTACTACAGGGTACTTAGCTAATCGGCTTATTGATGCTAAAAATGCTTTTTCGGTATCGCCTGTATCAAACAAAAACTCTTTATAATAACGGTCAAGTTGCGCGTCGTTTATATCTAGTAATTGCTGGTTATGATCGGCTTGGCGTAAAAACTGTTTTCGTGAACTATATACCACCGTGTCGGGCTGCTCGTCGTTACCATACCAAAAAGGGATATCTGCTTTTCTTTGTTTTTTATCAAGCTCAGGTAAATACATTTTGGCCATAGTTGTAATGTTACGCATAAAGTAATCACCAGCACCATCACGTATGGCCTTACTTTTTGACAGCATGCCATCAATCACCTTAGCCAGCTCTTTTGGGAGCCCTAAGCTGCTTGCAGGGATGGCTTGCGCACCAAAGCGGCACGACTGCGCCGACGCTAACGCATATAACGTAGCGGCTACACCTTGTTCGTCAAATCGTGGGGATGATTGCTCTCCCGACATTTGCGCTTCACCAATAAAGTACACATCGCCCATACGAGCATTCGTTGTGCTTAAATCGCCCGACATTAAATCCATAAAGTTACTCGCAACAGGATTCCCATCACTATCGAGCTGTGCATACACAGAGCTGCCCCAATCCACTAACGAAAGCGCATCAGTGTTTGCATCCCAAACAAGGTTTGAAGGTTTTATATCGCCATGCACTATAGGTTGTGGGCTAACGCCATTTTTGTGGCTACGTAAATCAATTAATACATTACGTAACCTAACAGCTAGCGCCATTATTTGCGCGGCACTAAAGCGCCCTGTTTTAAGCGATACTTTTTCAAGGTCCTCTCCAATGGCGCGAGCCATCATTAAAATGCCTTGTTTTTTAATTCGCTCAAATGCATAAAAAGTAGGCACTAAGGGGTTATTAATTTGCGAAAGCATATACGCTTCGTCTTCTAGGCGGTCACGTACACTTTGGGCAAGTGTAATACGCGAAAACTTAAATACCCAAGGTAAGCCGTTATCGTCATCACCTGCAAACACAAAACCAAAAGCACCCGAGCCAATCATTTCAACGTTTTTGTAGCCCAGCAGTGTTAGCTGCTTAATACAAATATTAAGCCACTGGCGGTGTTTTTTAGCATCGCGGTGCGAAAGCAAATAAACAGATTGCTCTTCGTTGATATAAAAGTTGCGGATTTCTTTGGCTTTCAATACAGGTACTCAAATTTATAAAACTAACCAATTATTAGTTTTATGTAATGAGATTACAATAGGTTAAATAAGAGTTTTGAAATCGTGGTATAAAACAGCGCTAAAGTAGCGCCATAGCAGTAAATTTAAGTGTAAACGTTAAAGCTCAAATTAAGCTTTTACAATGCACTGTATATAAATACAGTGCATTGCTCTTTGCTAACTTTCAATAAAACGAAGCTGCTTAATTGATGACACAGCTATGTGCGTTTGATAATAATATTTATTAGTGGCTCTACCACGGCTCATAAAATCGATAGTTACTCGTTTAGCTTCGCCTGTTACTTCTATTGTTTTATAAATAAAAAAGGTGTCTGCTGGTTGTCCGTATTTACTTTGAAGCTCTGCTACCACATTGGGCTGTATTGATACCGTAATAGAACGCCTGTCACGATAATCAGTTTCGGTATTTAAATACAACCAACTACCCTGAGCTCCCGCCGCTTTAATTTGAAACTGGTAAGTGCCAGCAACACCCTTAGGTGCACTTTGCTCAGTTAAAGCGATAAGGTTCATATTTGCTGCCGTACTTTGGCTCATTTCAATTTTATGGGGAACAGAACTACATGCACTAAGCGTTAGCACACTCAGTAAGGCTAGATATTTCAAGACACAATTTCCTTGTTTCTTACACCAATTCGCATAATTCAGTGATCTATTTTGAGACAAGAAAATCGTGTGGAAAACACAGCAAAAATTTCGTTATTGAGTTGTTCTATATCAGAAACTTTTAATGCAGTTAGCGATTTAATCCCTTAAATTGATTAACTATTATTGCGAATTGGTATTATGCATTATTAAAAATATGTAGCGTTAATGATACCACTATATGCAGCTGTGTTTCTATAATCAATCCAAGCAATTAGTTAGCGGATATTAAGGCGCATTGCGCTGAGAGGGATCTGTTTTAAAGCTTTTTAGCAAACTTTGTGGGTCAACCACCTCGGTATGCTCTTTAGCAGCCTGCGCCCACCATACTAGTTGGCCAAACGTGCGTGAGAAATAATTAAACCACGATGATTGACTCTCTCCTGCAACAAGTTTGCCATCCTCACTAAACACATCTTGCGCTTTTGGCACGTGGATCATAGCCGATACCGGCAAACAGCCAAGTTCAGATAAAAACGTGCGCATACTAATGGCCGCTCTTACACCACCCCACTGTCCTGCTGAGTAAGTAACTATTGCACTTGGTTTATACGAAAATAGTGAGCTACCAAAATGATTAAGTAAGTCAGCGAGAGCTGGACTCATGCTGTGATTGTACTCAGGGCTAATCATTATATATCCATCTGCGGCTTTAATTTTATCAGCTAATAGAGTGAGCTCTGTAGGTGCATTACTTTTAGCGTATGCAAAGTGTGGTTTAAATACGTTTTCGCTAGGAAAATCCAACGCATCAATTAGCTCAAACTCATGATCGCCAAAATGCTCTGTTAAGCATTCTATACAAGCCCTAGAAACCCTTAAGCCTAAGCGAGCTGGTTTTGGTGGAGTGCTATCGCGTACTGTGCCTAAAAATACTAAAAACTTCATATGTAATTCTCAACTTTTTTAAACGATAGCTAAACACTAACATTTTTTAGTTATTGTGTATTACACATACGCATTGTTTATTGATTCAAAGCACAATAATAATTAAATTTAAAACTGAAATTTAGCAACAACCGCGCCGTTAAACATATTTTATCGTGTATTACTATTTGACCCTAAGATCGATTTAATCATGCAGCAAGAGTTTTACCCAGTAGGCTCTGAACTGCCTAAAGTAAAACGCACTGCTACAAACACAATATCGAAAAAGCGCGCCCTAGTATTGATAACTTAGCCCTACACCACCCCAAAATATATTTCGAAGTGCCTCGTCACCTGCAAAGCGTTTTTCATCTTTATTAACTGCAATGCTATAGCTTGTATATGTGTATAGGGCTAACTGATTAAAAAGCTGATACGACAAGTTTGCAGTAAACTTAACGTTGTTTACTCCGTTGTGCCCATCACTAACATACCCCGCATTAACCCCCACGCCTGATTGAATATCTACTGATAGTAAATCGTTAATATAAAAACCTTTTTTTACTGCCATCTCCAAAAATGTACCGCTGGCATCAAATGAATAATAAACACTACTTAATAACTGAATACCGTCCGCAAAAAAATACGCAACGTCGAGGCTTAGCTCATTATCGTGAGCATCAATGCCTTCTTCGCGAGCTTTAATATAGTTATAGCCTACATACATCTCTATCCGCTCAGATAAGTGAGCGGTATAAATAGCATTTAAATTAAGCTCTGAATAATCACTACTAATACCTTTTGCCGCCCAAGGGATCACCGCAAAGTTTTTATAGTTAACCTCAGTAGCAATTGATGCAATACCATTACCGGCAAGGTTATCTCGACCTTCGGTAACATATCGGCTCTCCCATAATGGATGAATATGTAAATCAAACTCTTTATTTTTATAATTTACGTCAGTATGGGTATGCTTAATATTTCCGCCTACGCCCACTTCAAGCTCTTGGTAGTGCTCTTGTGTTTTTGCTTGTGCGTAAGCTGTATTTGCTACCGCTAGAGTCGTAATAACAAATACATATTTTCAATAGTGAGTCATTTATTAAGTCCAAAACCATCATAAATGGTAAAAAGTGGCGCATAGTATTGTTATAAAACGTGTTAGCGAAATAAATAGATGCATATATATTGTTTTATTTATTAGATTTGAAGTATTTACTAAGTATTACCCATAAACTACAAGTTGCAATTAGCTCGGGTTTTAACCAGCAAACCAAAGCTATATACGCACCGAGCAATGCTCTAGCAGGTACTTAATTTAATAGTAAAATGATAGTTATAGTACTCACGGTGAGGCGCTCCCTATTGCAAAAACAGGAAAAGTATAAGTAGGAAGTGTAAAAAGTGCGGTAACGGGACAAACATAAGCAGCAACAACTCAATAGGCTGATTATTCTTAACCTAATTTATTAGCAAATTTAATGACTTAAATAAGCCATAACGGCAATGAGTGCAACATAAAAACCAAAACCTAGTAAGAAGGTAAAGTCGACTCTTCTAGCTTTACTCGCTTTATAAGATGCAAAGTCTTTAAACTCGCTTTTATACAGCCCAAACGTAACCACTTTTAATAGTAGCCAACCGGTCGAGTAAAATAAAAAGCTCAAGCCAGTATCAACTATTAGCCAAATAAAAATCTCAAATGCAATACTCATTAACTATGTCCATTAGTTTGGAATACAAAAACTATATCAGCTATGTGTTTAAAATACAGCCGGCTTAGTTAATTAAGGTGTAACAGTAAATTTCGTTAAACCTATTAACTGACCTGATTCGGTGACTACTTTTACCTGCCACTTACCAACAGAGTCGCTAGGAAAATTTACCTTGTGGGTCCATGCTCTGTAACCTAGCTCTCTCCCGCCGTTTATATTTAACGTGATCCGATCAACTTCCTTTTTATTATGAAGCCACACATGAAATATTTTTTCATTTAAGCCTCTTGGTGCTTTAACAGCGGTCCAACTATATAAACCTTGATGATGCAGTGTATAAGAGTCTAACTGTTTAATACTCCCTACTGGCTTTTTATGCTGTAAATCAACTTCATGAGCTAGCGTAATATCGGTTAATCGCAGCGCAGCAGGAGGCACATAGCTTCTTAACTGCCACACAGCAGTGCTCAAAGCACATAAAATCAATACAAGAATAGGAAAGCGCCACCAGCGTGCATTAGGCATTAAATTGTTTAAACTCGGAAGAGTAACCACTACAGCCGTTACAAGGGCTGCAGCTAAACTTTGGCTCGTGGTAAGGTTTAACAAAATAGGTAAGGTAACAAGTAAAACAACGAATAAAGCAAAGTTATGAAACACACTAAATAACGTACGGTTTTTAGCAAGCTTCTTATAATAGAAGGGGTCGATTACCGATATAACCGCACACAAAACAATGAGGGAGGTAAAAAATGCTTGAGGATGGTCCCACTGCGTAACCGCTAAAAAAAACGGCAAAGCAAAAAATAGACTTTCTTGTTGCACCATTTGTAGAGCAAAACGCATTACATTAGGAGATACAGCCACACCAAATTTTTCTTCTACTTTGTCTCGTAGCCAATTATCAATAATTAGCCACAACCAACTAATAAGTAAAAATATCGCAATAACTTGCGAAAAAGACTCTTTTCTATCTACAAGTGCAAAGCTGGCAACGCCCGACAAAAACGCCAATACAGCCAATAATCCAGGCCGCTTTTGCATCGCGCTTATAAATTTGGCGATTATATTTTTACAGTAATCCATGTATGAGTGTTTCCGTACGGGTACGTACTTTATTATTTTTATTCAGAGTAAGGTTAGTTTAACCACTTTTAAATGAACAACAGATAGACGGATGGATTTAAACGCGTCATTTAACAGTACATCAAACTAACCATTTTTAATTAAATAAAAGCTCGGCATAGCGCGTCATTGGTACGTTTATTAATTTTTGTAACGCGTGAGCCTTAGCAAGTAATTCATCCTCACTAAGTACAGGCATTTTATTGTTAAAAGCAAAAACAATTTTATTCCCGCCTTCAATAATAAAACTAAAAATCTTTCCTGCAAATTCTTTCTTAAGTAGTTGATCAAACGCTTCTCTTTGCCCAACTTTGGTATGGCAAATATTAAGTACTAAAACACCATCAAAAGTGAGCGCATTTTTACAATCGCGTAAGTAGGATGATTGCACCTGATCTGATTCCATCCCTTCTGAGCTATATAAATCAGAAAAAATAACATCCGTTTTTATCTGCGTTTTTTTCATGTAGTTTGCCGCATCATCAATGTGAATAAACAAACGTTCTGACACAGGCAGTTCAAAATATTTTATAGCCATATCAGCCACGGCTTTACGGTATTCAACGGTATGTATGGTCAGTGAAGGAAACGCATGATAAAGACTTTTTGCTATAGAGCCCGCCCCAAGTCCCATTATCATCGCGGTTTTTAAATTTGGTATAAAAAAAATCGCAGCCATCATAGCTTGCGTATAAGCTAAGCTTAACCCATTAATATTATTTAACTTAATACAGCTTTGATAAATTTTTCCGTCAAAGCTGAGAATAAGATTCTTTTTTGTTTGATATACATAAACAGGGCCATGCTCATCAATAGTTGATGCAATACAAGTGCCTTTGATATCCACGAATACTCAATAGGTGAGGTGATGAAAAACGAGTATAACTTAGTTAACGTACTACCATTGCTACTAATATGGCTCATAACGCTTTTATTAATTTACAAGCATTTATACGTACTCAAAAAAGTCGGTTTATCATTTAGGTTAGATGAGCTGAAGTATCTGCTTTTATAGTGAATTAAAACTTTCCCAGTGATGACTCTTAGTACAAGCAACGACTTAACCTACTAAAAATTTGACTAATGTACTGTTATAGCTATAAAAAACCCCTTTGAATATTCCTCATGTTCAACATGAATAAAGTGCACACCACCACTAAAGAAGTCTAAACGGCTAAACATCCATCCTTTATTTTTACTGATTTGTGCCTTTTTTTCGTCAATTGCTACGTAATCGAATCTAACAATAATGATTAATGAATATGACTCATGTTTTATGTGAAATTAAACCGTTTTTCTTCATATCCCAATCAACGTATAAATTACTCATCCCTTAGCGCTAAACACTATTGCTAACAACTTAAAGCTGCTGAATACCTAAACCAGCTGAGCCAGCTTAGTAAGTTGTGTTGTAAGGCTAGTAAAGCGCAAAGCATCAATCAGGTTTAAATTATAAAATTGGATATAAACACGATGAAAAAAGATTTTACATTTAATATTAAGAGCGTTTCACTCGACGAAAATTATCATCCATCAACTAATACGCGTATCACAACCAACTTTGCTAATTTAGCCAGAGGTGAATACCGCAAAGCAAACTTACGTAACGCCTTAAACATGATTAACAACCGTTTTAATGCCCTAGCCCACTGGGATAATACCAAAGGTGAGCGTTATGCTGTTGAGCTTGAAATTGTCTCTGTTGAAATAGGTATTGAAGATGGCGGCGAAAGCTTCCCCTCTATCGAAATATTAAAAACAAATATTGTTGATCATAAAACAAATAAACGCATTGAAGGTATTGTAGGAAACAACTTTTCATCGTATGTGCGCGACTACGATTTTAGCGTACTTCTACAAGAGCATAATAAAGGTAAGTCTCAATTTAGCATTCCAGATGACTTTGGGGTTTTACATGGCAAACTATTTCAGTCATTCGTAAATTCGGATACATACAAACAAAACTTTAAAAAACCACCGGTTATATGCCTAAGTGTGTCAGATAACAAAACCTACAACCGCACTGAAAACCAACACCCGGTACTTGGCGTTGAATACGAACCAAATGAATCGTCTTTAACTGAGCAATACTTCAAAAAAATGGGCTTGCAGGTACGTTACTTTATGCCGCCAAATAGTGCAGCGCCTTTAGCATTGTTTTTCTTTGGTGATTTACTTAATGATTACAGCAATCTTGAGCTTATAAGCACCATTAGTACGATGGAAACGTTTCAAAAAATCTACAGACCAGAGATTTATAATGCCAACGCAACAGCGGGTAAATCATATAAACCAAACTTAAAAAACTTGGACCACTCACTAACGCAAATTGTGTATGACCGAGAAGAGCGCGGCAAGTTAGCAAACGAGCAAGGCAAGTTTGCGCAAGAGCATTTTATCAAGCCGTACCAAAGAGTTCTTGAGCAATTCTCTACTAGCTATCTGTCATAACAACTAATAGTAACAAGCAGTAATAACGCGCTTAACGATACGTTTAATAATTAACTAAAATATACGGCATTATTTATTATGAAAAAATTACTACCTACATCTACCGCTGGCAGTTTACCTAAGCCTTTATGGCTTGCAGAGCCAGAAACACTTTGGTCACCTTGGAAATTACAAGGTGATGAATTAACCCAAGGAAAACACGACGCCCTACGCTTGTCATTATTCGACCAACAACAAGCAGGCATTGATATTGTTAGCGATGGTGAGCAAACAAGGCAGCATTTTGTAACTACATTTATAGAGCATCTAAATGGCGTTGACTTTGAAAAACGTAAAACAGTAAAAATTCGTGACCGATACGACGCAAGCGTACCCACTGTTGTTGGCCCTGTTAGCCGTCAAAAGCCTGTGTTTGTTGAAGACGCTAAATTTTTACGCAAGCAAACCAAGCAATCAATAAAATGGGCATTGCCAGGCCCAATGACAATGATTGACACGCTTTACGACGATCATTATAAAAGCCGCGAAAAACTAGCGTGGGAATTTGCCATAATTCTCAATCAAGAAGCAAAAGAATTAGAAGCCGCAGGCGTTGATATCATCCAATTTGATGAGCCCGCGTTTAACGTATTTTTTGATGAAGTGAACGACTGGGGAATCGCCTGTTTAGAGCGCGCAATTGAAGGGCTTAAATGCGAAACCGCAGTGCATATTTGCTATGGCTACGGCATTAAAGCAAATACAGATTGGAAAAAAACACTAGGATCTGAATGGCGACAGTACGAAGAAGCATTCCCTAAGCTTCAGCAATCTAATATCGATATTATCTCACTAGAGTGCCATAACTCGCATGTACCAATGGATTTACTAGAACTCATTCGCGGTAAAAAAGTAATGGTAGGCGCAATTGATGTAGCAAATCATACTATCGAAACGCCAGAAGAAGTAGCTAATACGCTACGTAAAGCACTGCAATTCGTAGATGCCGACAAACTCTACCCGTGTACAAACTGCGGCATGGCTCCACTGCCTCACCATATAGCCAGAGGTAAACTAAATGCCTTGAGCGCAGGGGCTGAAATTATAAGAAAAGAACTAGAAAAGTAGCTTTAAAATACAAATTGTAAACAATAACAACTGTCGCACCATGCCATAGTAAAATCCATAAACATGGTGCGTTAGCTAAAACCGACTAAAGAACAAAGTTTAGGTTAGTTATTTTATTTTTTTTTATTAAAAAGCTCTAATCTATTTTTTGAAAAATCGATAACTGCTTGGTATTTGGTAAAAAAGGGAGAGCCTAACAAGCCATGTACTCCCTTTTCACCACCCGCTACCTGAACATGGTCAAGATTAAGTGACACAAAGTCAGGACTTTCAAACAAGGCATTTCCAAACTCAATTGAATGAACTTCTATATCTCCCATAGCGTGATCCGAAGTGCCTAAGCCTGCTGCATTCTCAACATTTAGTGTCTCTTCAATGCCTAACTCACTTAGGCATCCCCTGTCTAAAACAGATGTTCCAGCGCCAGTATCTAAAATAAAACGTAACAATTTACCGTTAATTTTAGCTTCAACAATTTGGTGGCCTGTTTCTGATATTTCAAACTCAATTACAGTTTTGCCTTCAGATAAATTCATATACGTTCCTTGTTATAAAGTTTTTAAAATCTTACTTACTATTTTCAGCTTCCCACAATTAATAGCCAAATTTTACTAGTCGCCCACCTCAGCGCGTTTTGTTAGGTAACGTTTATCACCTGAGGCTCAATATTTGTTAAAACATGGATGATTTCATTTGTAGTCATTACTGAATAATGAAACAGCTTATTGTTGTTTAAACTGAAAGTATTCGTTTTAGTTTGAGCATACTCCAATAAGCTTGAATCAGAATACACGCCGATTACGCCCGAATCACGGTTTTGATGATAGTCATGAAAATGGCTACTTTCATCATAAGTTTCAAATAAAACGGTATTCGTAAACACAACCATAAACCTTACGGGATCATCGCCTTTTATATAAGTTTTAAGGTTCAGTGTTAGTAACCCATCAACATACGATAATTTGTCTAAGCTCCAGTCTTGGTAATTATTTGTGACTTCATCGATGGCAGTATTCATTTAATTACCTAACGAGCCTGTAGATTAACTCGTTTCTATTTGTTTTTATTGATAAGCAAACCATAGCTGAGTTCCTATTTTGGTTCAATTGATTACTGTCTTTTTACACAGAATATAGAAGTGTTTGATATTGTTTTAATTGGCGTTTTGGAAGGGATTAAGGGTGGTTGAGTGGCTTTTATTTAGAGTAAGAGGGCTTACCCTTCTTAATTCATCGTGTTTTGCAGCTTTTCTATATTATGAGCAAGGCAATACAGTTGCCACACAATAAAGTAAAGGCATTGACTTTCGCTTGCCCCCGTAAGGTCAGTTTATTCATGCCTTTGTTCACTGTAATATTCCGCTTTTTATTTAAAGGAAAGCCGGTTTAATACAGCCGAGTCGTTTGCCATTCTTTAATAAACAGATATCGTAGCCCGATTGTGCTGTCTATTTTTACTTTCATTTTGTCTACATAGCTCAGCTTTTTGCGTGATTCATTATTTATAATAGTGCACTCTTCATACTGTTTTTGTTGGCTTTTTTCCTAATGATTAGGATAGGTGTCATCCTAATCATTATTTTCCTCAAAGTGATGAGGAGGTGTCCACTAAAACGGGTCAGGAGCATTGTCCTTGTTTAACAGCTTGTTATAACTAATTACCACTTCTAAGCTGTTCTTTTAAGTTAAGGTTTTCATTTTTCAATATTTCAACTTGCTGCTTGTAAGATGCAACTTCACTTTTTAAACTAGAAACATCAGACTGTATCTCATCTAGTTTTTCTACAATTTCTATGGAACGTGCATTCCCCAAAAAGAGAACAATTAACGCTATTACGAATAACGTGCCACCAGTTAACTTTACTTTTGATTCCATCCACTACAGCTCCTTTGGTTATAACGAGCCTGTAGATTTACTCGTTTTTTTATTTGTTTTTTATTGATA